>NZ_JBWKKU010000012.1:0-82947 GCF_056431445.1 Saccharopolyspora sp. NPDC045941 | reverse complement strand
GGGGCACAACCTGGGGGGGTGCGAAACCCCCCCGTCGTCGGCGGGGAAGGAAAAGTTTTGTTGCGGGGCGAAAACCCCCCCACCGCGGGTTCGCCCCCCCGCCCCCCCCCCCCGCGACCATTTCGCCATCACCAGCCGGGCGCCGAGCCGACGCCCGTCGGGCGCGAGCATGGGAACCTTCCTGTCATTCCGGGCGCGAGCTTGGGAACCTTCCTGTCACCGGATTCCAGGAGGTCGGGTCTTGGTTGCGCAGGCGGGCCGGTGTCTGGCTTGTGATCTCTCCAGCGGCGCAGTCGGCCTCCCGGGCGGGAGATCTCCACGAGACGGCTTCCTGGGTGGTGGAGCACTGCGTGGGTCCGTTGGGCATTGGCACGCTGCTGGTCAAGCCGTTCCGCCACGTGCTGCATATCGCGGAGCTGACCGAAGAGGAGAGCGCCGAGCTCGGTCCGCTGCTGCGGCGCGTGTCTGCAGCGGTCGAAGACGTCGTGCGCCCGGAGCAGGTCTACGTCTGCCTGTGATCGCATTCCGGAGGCGTGCCGGGACACATCCACTTCGTCGTGCAGCCCGCCACCTGCGACCTGATGGAACGGTTCGGCGGCTACGGGCCCGCACTGCAGATGGCGATGTTCACCGAAGGCGACATCCCGGACGAAGCAGAGGTCGAAGCGATCTGCGCCCAACTCAGAGCGGCGCTGCACCCTTCGGCTTCCTGACGCAGGCCCTTGCTGCCGGCTGCGCAGCCAGATGGGTCCGCCCGGGCCTGGAGTGACAGGAAGGTTCCCTTGCTCCCGTCGGGCGGGCCGTTTCGGTTCCTGCGGTGACAGGAAGGTTCCCTTGCACCGCTCCCGTGGCCGGCGGGAGCGGGCCGCGACCGAGCGTCTGATTTCACCTCCACTTCACTTTTGCGAGCGTTTACTTGCATTCGAAAAATGCGAGTGTTTGCTCGCATGTTCTTCCGAGTTGGTAACGACACCGCCAGCAGCCAAGAGAGGGACTTCTCGCGATGCTTGATTCGGGCAACAGTCCGCCCCCCGAACCCGCGTTGGCGCGCCTCGGCCGATTCGTGATCTGGCGCCGGTGGTGGACCCTCGCGGTCAGCCTGGTCATGTTCGCCGTGGCACTGGTCGGTGCCTCCGGCGCGATGAGCGCGCTTTCGCTGTCCCGCTTCGAATCGCCGGGCAGCGAGTCGCTGGTCGCCGCCGACGTGCTGGACCGCGAGTTCGGCACCGGCGGGCCGAACATGTCACTGCTGGTCACCGCCAAGAACGGAAACGTGGACGATCCGGTCGTCGCCGCGGCAGGTCGGGCGCTGACCGACGAACTGGCCGCCCGTCCGGAAGTGGCCGAGGCCGACTCCTACTGGTCCCGCGGGGCCAGTCCGTCGCTGCGGAGCGCCGACGGACGGCAGGCCCTGGTGTTGGCACGGGTTCCGGGCGACGCGACGCAGACCCGCGGCATCCTCCGCAACCTCTCACCGCAGTTCACCCGCGACACCGTGGACATCGCGGTCGAGGTCGGTGGCCGAGAGGAGGTCTTCCGGCAGGTCGGCGCGCAGGCTGGGCAGGACTTCATCCGGGCCGAAGCGCTGATCTTCCCGCTCGTGTTCGTGCTGCTGGTGCTGGTGTTCCGCGGATTCGTCGCGGCTCTGCTGACGCTCGGAATCGGAGTGTTCGCGATGGTCGCCACCATGGCGGCGTTGCGCGTCACGGCCGCCTTCACCGAAGTCTCCACGTTCGCGCTCAACATCACCCTCGCGATGGGATTGGGGCTGGGAGTCGACTATTGCCTGTTCGTGATCAACCGGTTCCGGGAACGTCTCAGCAGCGGCGACACCCAGCACGACGCGATCATCCACAGTGTGCAGACCGCCGGGCGAACGGTGCTGTTCAGCGGGCTGACCGTCGCGATCTCGCTGCTGGGGCTGCTGTTGTTCCCGTTCCCCTTCCTGCGGTCCTTCGCCTACGCGGGGTTCTTCGTCGTGCTGTTCAGCGCCATCGGGGTGCTCTTCACCCTCCCGGCCGCGCTGGCCCTTGTCGGACGTGCGATAGGCGGAGGCATGCTGCGGCGTCGCCGCCCCGGGCCGAGTCGCGCCGGCTTCTGGCACCGCACGGCCCTGATCGTGATGCGCCGACCAGTCGCCTTCGGCGGCGCCGTCATCGTCATCCTGTTGGTGCTGGGATCACCGATCCTCGGACTGCGGTTCGGCCTGCCGGACGACCGAGTGCTGCCGCCCAGCGCATCGAGCCGGCAGGTGTCCGAGCGAATCCGGGCCAACTTCGGGGTCGAGGAGTCCGACGCGATCCACCTCGTCGCCCCGTCCGCCGGTGACCCAAGTGGACTGCGGCCGCAGGTCGAGGGTTATGCGACCGCGCTGTCCCGGCTGGAAGGGGTGGTGCAGGTCGATACCATGGCTGGCCGGTTCGTCGATGGGCAGCGCGCGGCCGGTGTGCCGGCCGAATTCGACCGGTTCACCAGCGGCACCGGAACGTGGCTTTCAGTCGTGCCCAGCACCGCGATCCTGGAGGCGGACCCGCTGGGCTTCGTGCAGGACGTCCGCGACGTCCCCGCGCCGTTCGCCGTGCAGGTGGGCGGTTATCCCGCCGAACTCGCGGACTTCCGGGCGGCGCTGCTCGACAGGGTGCCGCTGGCGTTGCTGGTGATCTTCGGGGTCACGTTCATCATCCTGTTCCTGATGACCGGCAGCCTGGTGCTGCCGCTGAAGGCGACAGTGCTGAACCTGCTGAGCCTGTCGGTCATGTTCGGTGCGCTGGTCTGGATGTTCCAGGAAGGGAACCTGTCCGACGTCTTCGGCTTCACCGCCACCGGAACGCTCGAAACCAGCATTCCGATCCTGATGTTCTGCATCGCGTACGGGCTGTCCATGGACTACGAGGTGTTCATGATGTCCCGGATCAAGGAGGAGTACGACCGGACTGGTGACAACGAATCGGCTGTCGCGGTGGCGATCGAACGCAGCGCACCGCTGATCACCGCTGCCGCAGCGATCTTGGCGGTGTCCTTCGCGATGTACGCGTCTTCGGGCGTGCTCTTCCTGAAAATGCTCGGGCTCGGCCTGGCGTTGGCGGTGCTGGTCGATGCCACGTTGATCCGGGCTGTCCTGGTGCCCGCGTTCATGCGGCTCGCCGGAAACGCCAACTGGTGGGCCCCCGCACCGCTGAAGCGAATCCACGCCCGGTTCGGCATCAGCGAAGCAAGCCCATCGCAGTCGCCGACCGCGCAATCCCTGGCCGGAACGCGCTAGCGCCCGACCATCGGCGCTCGCTCCACAGCTGTGCGGGCGGGCGCCGTGACAGGAAGGTTCCCTTCCTGTCACGGGTTCAGCAGCGCATGACCGGCGAAATCTCCGCGCGACCTTTTGAAGCTGGAGTGCGTGGCCCGGGGCAGATCAGTCGCCGACCAGCGGTGCCAGGGAGGCGTGGAAGATCCGCTTGAGTTCGCGGACGACCGATGCTCGCTCGTCTCCGGTCGACGTGATGATCAGGGGCAGGACGCCGCGGAACGCTCCGGTCAGCACCCGCGCGGCGCGCACCCTCTGATCCTCCGGCAGCTCCGGGGCGCGCGCGGCGAAGATCGTGCTCAGCCGGTCGATCACCGCTTCGCGGATGTGCAGGGGTTTCGTCGCCACCTCGTCCGGGGTGTTGAACAGGGCTTGGAAGCCCGGGTTCGACAAGTTGAAATCGATCATCGGGTCCAGCATCGCGTCGATCAGCTCGGCGAGCGGGAGGCCGGCGTTCTCCACGGTCAAGGCGGTGCGGTGCGCCTCCTGCAACTGGCGGAGGTACCGCTCGGCAAGGGCGCGGGCGATCTCCTCCTTGTTCGGGAAGAACTGATAGAGCGAGCCGGGGGAGGACCCGGCGCGAGCCGCGATCGCGTTCGTGGTCGCGGCGGCGAAGCCGACCTCGCTGAACACCTCGGCGGCGGCGTCCAACAGCAACTCGATGCGCCGTTCGCCTCTTGCTTGCCTGCGACGCTGCGGCGGCCGATCCGCCATCCCTGCCACCTCCTCCGCGCGGCCGCCACCAGCCCCGGCGAAGATGCGACCGTTCGTTCACATTCTCCGCGGACGGTATCCGGTCCGCGGTGGTAGGGGCGGCTGGGAACCTTCCTGCCGCCCCTCGGGTGCTGGATGCGAGGAAGGGAACCTTCCTGTCACGCGGCCCTTCGTGCGTGGAGGTGACAGGAAGGTTCCCATGCTCGCACCGCCCCAACCCCCATCCGGGCGCAACTGATCGTTCGGCAAGCCCCACACCCATTGACTGTGACAGTGTTGGTGTCACACTCTGGGTGGAGCACCTGCCGCAATGAGGAGGCACGCCACACATGTCCGAGGCGTTCGTCTACGACGCGATCCGCACACCACGCGGTCGCGGCAAGAAAACCGGGTCGCTGCACGGGGTGAAGCCGATCAGCCTGGTGGTGGGCCTGATCCAGGAGCTGCAGCGCCGCCACCCGGACCTGGACCCCGCGCTGATCGACGACGTCGTGCTCGGCGTGGTCTCGCCCGTCGCCGACCAGGGCGGCGACATCGCCAAGACCGCCGCGCTGGCCGCGGGCCTGCCCGACACCGTCAGCGGCGTGCAGATCAACCGCTTCTGCGCGTCCGGCCTGGAGGCCGTCAACATCGCCGCCCAGAAGGTGCGTTCCGGCTGGGAGGACGCCGTGCTCGCCGGCGGCGTCGAATCCATGTCCCGGGTATCGATGGGCTCCGACGGCGGAGCCTGGGCGATGGACCCCGAAACGAACTTCGCCACCTCCTTCGTGCCGCAGGGCATCGGCGCCGACCTGATCGCCACCATCGAAGGCTTCGACCGGTCTACTGTGGACGCCTATGCCGCCGAATCGCAGACCCGCGCCGCCAAGGCCTGGGCCGACGGCCGCTTCGCCCGCTCCGTGGTCCCGGTGACCGACCGAAACGGCGGCACCGTCCTCGACCGCGACGAACACATCCGCGCCAACACCACGGCCGACAGCCTCGGCGGGCTGAAGTCGTCCTTCGCCGACATCGGCGAGCTCGGCGGATTCGACGCCGTCGCGCTGCAGAAGTACCACTGGGTGGAGCGCATCGACCACGTCCACACGGCCGGCAACTCCTCCGGCATCGTCGACGGCGCCGCGCTGGCGCTGATCGGCAGCGAATCCCTCGGCGAACGCACCGGGCTGCGCCCCCGCGCCCGGATCGTCGCCGCGGCGCTCAGCGGCGCCGATCCGACGATCATGCTGACCGGCCCCGGCCCGGCGGTCCGCAAGGCACTGGCCAAGGCCGACCTGAGCATCGACCAGATCGACCTGATCGAGATCAACGAGGCCTTCGCCGCGGTCCCGCTGAAGTTCATGAAGGAATTCGGCGTCGCCCACGACAAGGTCAACGTCAACGGCGGGGCCATCGCCATGGGCCACCCGCTGGGCGCCACCGGGGCGATGATCCTGGGCACCCTCATCGATGAGCTGGAACGCCGCAACCAGCGCTACGGCCTGGCCACGCTGTGCATCGGCGGCGGCATGGGGATCGCGACTGTCGTCGAACGGATCGGCTGAAGGACACATCACACATGAGCGAGCAGAACACCATCCGCTGGGAGTCCGACGCCGACGGCATCGTCGTGCTGACCCTGGACGACCCGCAGCAGCAGGCCAACACCATGAACGAGCGCTACCAGCGCTCCATGGACGAAACCCTGCAGCGCCTGGAAGCCGAGCGCGACAACATCACCGGCGTCGTCCTCACCTCCGCGAAGAGCACCTTCTTCGCCGGCGGTGACCTGCGCGAGCTGGTCCAGGCCCGCCCCGGCGACGCCGAACGGGTCGCCGAAACCACCACCGGAGTCAAGCGGCAGCTCCGCCGCCTCGAAACCCTCGGCGTGCCGGTGGTCGCCGCGCTCAACGGCACCGCCCTCGGCGGCGGCCTGGAGATTGCGCTGGCCTGCCACCACCGCATCGCGCTGAAGGACCCCAAGGCCCGCTTCGGTTTCCCCGAGGTCACCCTCGGCCTGCTGCCCGGCGCCGGCGGCGTGGTCCGCACGGTCCGCCTGCTCGGCATCGCCGACGCCCTGCTGAACGTGCTGCTGCAGGGCCAGCGGCTGCGCCCGGAGAAGGCCGCGGAGATCGGCATCGTCGACGAGCTCGTCGACACGCCGGAGCAGCTGATCGCGGTCGCCAAGGACTGGATCAAGGCCAACCCCGAGGCGGCACAGCCCTGGGACCGGCCGGGACACAAGATTCCCGGTGGCACGCCGTCGAACCCGAAGTTCGCCGCGAACCTCCCGGCGTTCCCCGCCAACCTCCGCAAGCAGCTCAAGGGCGCGCCACTGCCCGCCCCGCGCAACATTCTCGCCGCCGCGGTGGAAGGCGCGCAGGTCGACTTCGACACCGCGCTCGCCGTCGAGGGCCGCTACTTCGTGGAGCTGGTCTGCGGCCAGACCGCCAAGAACATGAGCAAGGCGTTCTTCTTCGACCTCCAGCACATCAACTCCGGCGGCAGCCGCCCGGCCGGCGAACCCGAATGGCGCGCGAAGAAGGTCGCGGTGCTCGGTGGCGGGATGATGGGCGCGGGCATCGCCTACGTGTGCGCCAAGGCCGGCATGCAGGTCGTGCTCAAGGACATCTCGCTCGCGGCGGCCGAGAAGGGAAAGGACTACTCGGCGAAGCTGCTGGAGAAGGCCATTGCCAAGGGGCGTTCGACGCAGGCCAAGGCGGATGAGCTGCTGGCCCGGATCACGCCCACCGACCAGATCGACCCGCTGACCGGCTGCGACCTGGTCATCGAGGCCGTCTTCGAGGACACGAAGATCAAGCACCAGGTGTACTCGGAAGTGCAGGAGGTCATCGACGGCGACGCGCTGATCGCCTCCAACACCTCCACGCTGCCGATCACCGACCTCGCCGAGGGCGTGCGCCGCCGCGAGGACTTCATCGGCCTGCACTTCTTCTCCCCGGTCGACAAGATGCCGCTGGTCGAGATCATCTGCGGTCAGCACACCAGCGACCGGGCCTTGGCGCGCGCGTTCGACGTGGTGCAGCAGATCAACAAGACGCCGATCGTGGTCAACGACAGCCGCGGCTTCTTCACCAGCCGCGTCATCGGCACGTTCGTCAACGAGGGCGTCTCGATGCTCGCCGAAGGCGTGCACCCGGCGTCCATCGAGCAGGCCTCCGCGCAGGCCGGATTCCCGGCGCCCGTCCTGCAGCTGTTCGACGAGCTGACCTTGACGCTGCCGCGCAAGATCCGCGACGAGACCAGGCGCGCCGTCGAGGCCGCCGGCGGGACCTGGACGCCGCACCCGGCCGAGCTGGTGCTGGACCGCATGGTCGACGAGTTCGACCGCAAGGGCCGCTCCAGCGGCGCCGGCTTCTACGACTACGTCGACGGCAAGCGGGTCGGGCTGTGGCCGGGACTGGCCGAGCACTTCGGCGCGGCCGAGCGCGATCCGTCCGAGGTGAGCCTGACCGACCTCAAGGAGCGGATGCTGTTCGTGGAGGCGCTGGAAACGGTCAAGTGCCTCGACGAGGGCGTGCTGCGGTCGGTGCCGGACGCCAACATCGGCTCGATCTTCGGCATCGGGTTCCCCGCCTGGACCGGCGGAGTCGTGCAGTACATGAACGGCTACTCGGGCGGGCTGGCCGGATTCGTCGCGCGCTGCCGGGAACTGGCGGAACGCTACGGCGAGCGGTTCGAGCCGCCGGCCTCCCTGGTCCGCCGCGCAGAGGCGGGGGAGCCGTTCGACCTCGGCGAACCCGACGGGGACATCGTCGCCGCCACTGCGGCGTGACGCGCGAGGCTTCGTAGCCGTCGAACTCGCGGACGTGAAAAAGCGCCGGGCCAATGAGGGCCCGGCGCCTTTCGGCTGGTCCTGCTCAGCGCTTGGGGTGGTCGATGATCGGCGCGTTGACGCAGTTGTTGATCTGCGGCGACAGGATCGGGACCACGATGGCGGCGACGGCAACGTTGTTGCCGCACAACTGCACCGGAACGGCGCTGACGTTGTTGTCGTCCAGCAGGTTGATGCCGTTGTTGTTCGCGCTGTCGGCGAAGGCCGGGGAGGCGATGGCCATCATCGCAGCGGCGGCTGCGGCAACACCAGCAATACGAGCACCGGTACGCACTGTGCTTCTCCTTAGGTGACTGAACATTGCGGGTTCATCCCATGCGGTGACCGGGAAAACGCGGGAACAGGCCCCGTGCAACGGCGACCGCGCGGCAGAGTTTGCGCCATTCCCGCAGGCGAAGTCGAACCGCTCCGGGCGTGTTCCGGCAAGTTCCCACGATGGAGTGAGAAATCCATTGTGGAGCGTTGCTTGTTCGTTGTGCGGACACGAAAAAGTGGTCCCGGAACGATTTCCGGGACCACTTGATCAGATCGTGCTCAGCGCAGCGTGCGGGCCACGTCGCCGATCGACGGGAGCTGACCGGTGATCCGGTGCACCGGAGCATTCGGAAGGCCGCCGGTGACCTGCTGCGCGACGTCCCTCGCGCCACCGCCGAGGCCGCTGTTGAGCTCCGACGTCACCGGGGTCTTCTCGATCGCAGGCACGAGCTTCTCGGGCTGCGGCAGGGCGACCTGCTTGCCGGAGTTCTGCAGCGGGTTGCGCTGCAGAGCGGGGGCGACCGCGCCGACCGGGTTGGCCAGCGGTTCCGTCGCGTAGCCCTGGGCCGCGGTCAGGTCGACCGCGGTGTCCAGCGTGGACGTGCCCTGGTGTCCGGGCTCGCGCGGTCCCACCTCGGCGTCCAGCAGCGTGGCTTCCGGAATGCGTGCGGAGGCCACACCGAGGTGGCCCGGGGTCACCGAGCCGCCGATGGTCGGACGGGTCTTCGTCATCTGCTCGACGCGGGTGGTCTCGGCGAAGACGTGGCCGAGCACGCGGTTCGGCTTGCCGGGCGCGAGCACCGGACGGCCGTCCCGCAGCTCACCGCCAATCCCGTGGCCGGTGGTGGTGATGTCCGCGCCCACCTTCTTGACCAGGTTCGGGGTGTTCGCGTACAGCTGGGTGTCCGCGCACGGAGCCTTCGTCGGGATGTACCCGGGCCCGTTCTGCATCTGGCAGGCGTTCAACGGGGCGAGGACCCCGACGTTGTCCGGAACGGACGACAGGTCCGGCTTCGGGAGGTCGGTGCTCTCCGCGGCAGAGGCGGCACCGGTTCCGACAGCGGCGAACCCCGCGGCCACAACGGCTGCCTTTACTGTGCGCGTGGTCCAGGGGCGCAAACTGTTCTCCTTGGGTCTGACGTGTTGGCACGGCTGACTCGGTATCGGAGAACGTTCGGTGGATCTTGACCCCCAATTCTCGACCACCGCCCGAACGAGTGAAGTTCGAGAGGTGCGACCCGCTGCTCAGGTCGGAACCGAGGCCCCTGCTGTCTCGGCATTCCGACCCCCGCGATCTCGCGCCGACAACACACTCGCGGCGCTCCAGCTCAGGGACGGATGACAGAAAGGTTCCCATGCTTCAAAGGTGCGGGGGTGCGCTCGGCGTGAGGTGACAGGAAGGTTCCCATGCTCCAAAGGCGCAGCCCTGCGACCGGCGTGGAGTGACAGGAAGGTTCCCATGCTCCAACCGGCGCCCCAGGGTCGTCGGCGGCTGGGCCGCCTTGAGGGCGGGTGGTGTCAGGGGACTGGGGTGAGGCTCGGGGCGAACAGCGCCATCAGGTGTCCGGTGGCTTGTTCGGCGGTGATTTCCGGGCGGCGGTCCCGCCACAGGGCGAGGCGTTCGCAGGCGCCGATGATCGCCTCCGCGAACGCCTCCAGCTGCACCGGATCGAGGTCGGGGCGCGCGGCGCCCATCAGTCCCGAGGTGAACTCCATCTGCTGCATGCGGATCGATTCCAGCTCGCTGCTCACCGATGAGCTCGGCACCGCGGACTCGTTGCGCAGCAGCGCCCAGGCCTGGGCGTGATCGTCGCTGAACTTGAAGAACGCCAGCAGGCAGTCGTGCAGCAGTTGCTCGGGGGTGGCTGCGCCGGCCGCCGCGACCGTGGTCGCTTCCAGCAGCTCGCGCTTGGCCCGTTGCAAGCAGGCGAGCAGCAATCCCTCCTTGGAACCGAAGTACTCGTAGAGCATCGGCTTGGACAGGCCGACCCGTGCCGCGATGTCGTCCATGGACGTGCCCTGGTAGCCGTCCGCCGCGAACACCTGCTCGGCGACGGCGAGGATCTGGCGTTCCCGTTCGGCTCGGGGCATCCGCTTGCGTCCGGTGGTCGGTGCCTGCTGCGTCTCCACGGAAACACCCTACCGCAAGTAACCTACTCGTAGTAAGCTACTCCCGGGTAGTCAGTCGTTCCGGTGTCGGAGGAGGACCTGATGGTGCAACGGCAAACGCAGGACCAACGCAAATACCGGACCTCGGTGATCATCGTCGGGACCGGCTTCTCCGGGCTCGGGATGGCGATCCGGCTCAAGCAGGCCGGGATCAGCGACTTCATCGTGCTGGAGAAGTCCGCCGACCTCGGCGGCACCTGGCGGGACAACACCTACCCGGGCTGCGCCTGCGACGTGCCGTCCCTGATGTACTCGTTCTCCTTCGAGCAGAACCCGTCCTGGTCCCGGATGTTCGCCAGGCAGGGCGAGATCTCCGACTACCTGCAGCACTGCGCGGACAAGTACCGGGTCCGCGACCACATCCACTACGGCGTCGAGTTCACCGGCGCCGAGTACGACGAGGACGCCAGCACCTGGACGGTGTCCACTGCGGACGGAACCGAGTACGAAGGCCGCGCGCTGGTGTCCGGCGTCGGCGCATTACACATCCCGAGCTACCCGGAACTGCCCGGCGTGGAAGGCTTCGAGGGCGAGGTGTTCCACTCCGCTGAGTGGAACCACGACATCGACCTGGCGGGCAAGCGGGTCGCGGTGATCGGCACCGGGGCGAGCGCCATCCAGTTCGTGCCGCGCATCGCCAAGGAAGTGGCGCAGCTGCACCTGTTCCAGCGCACCCCGCCGTGGATCCAGCCCAAGCCCGACCGGCCCATCCCGGAGTCGGTGCAGCGCCTGTTCCGCAACGTCCCGCTGGTCCAGCGGGCGGCCCGCGCGGCGCTGTACTGGACCCTCGAAGCGCGCTACTTCGCGGTGTTCAACCGCCGCCTCGGCAAGTTCGCCGAGCAGCTGTCCAAGCGGTACATCCGCAAGGCCGTCAAGGATCCGAAGGTGCGCGCCGCGGTGACCCCGGCCTACGCCATGGGCTGCAAGCGGATCCTGCTCTCCAGCGATTACTACCCGGCGCTCAACAGGTCCAACGTGGACCTCGTGACCAGCGGGGTGGCCGAGGTCCGGTCGCGATCCGTGGTCACCGGCGACGGCGAGGAGCACGAGGTCGATGCGATCATCTACGGCACCGGCTTCCACGTCACCGACGCGTTCGACCACCTGAGCATCGTCGGCCGCGACGGGCGCAAGCTGCAGGACGCCTGGCGCAACGGGATGGAGGCCTACCTCGGCATGACCGTCTCCGGCTTCCCGAACCTGTTCTTCCTGCTGGGGCCCAACACCGGGCTCGGGCACAACTCCGTGGTGTTCATGATCGAGTCGCAGATCAACTACGTGCTCAGCTGCCTGCGGCCGATCTGCCGCGACGAGATCGGGCAGATCGACGTGCGGAAGTCGGTGCAGGACGCCTTCAACGCCGAGATCCAGGCCGAACTGGCCGACGAGGTGTGGTCGGCCGGCGGGTGCCGGAGCTGGTACCTCGACGAGAACGGCGTGAACCGCACGATCTGGCCCGGATTCACCTGGAAGTACTGGCAGCGCACCCGGAAGGCCGACCTCGCGGACTACGAGACGACCGCAGGCCAATCCCGTTGAAGCTTCGCACGGGCGTTCGATATAGTGGTGGCGTCACTGTCTAACAGCCCCGAAGGGGCTCACCCTTGAGCAAGGGGTGGCGATGTCACCGCTGTCGTCCGATGAGCTGCGCGGAATCCGCGAAGAGCTGAACGCCGGAACCACGCCGACGGTGTGGTTCACCGGTTCGGCCGTGGGCGTCCAGGAGGGCCGCTCCGGCAAGGTCGTCGCGCTCGGCGAACCGGCCGAGGGCGACTTCATCCAGGTCCGCCCGGCAGGTTCGAAGGACGTGCTGTCCTTCTCGGCCGCGGAGGTCACGAAGGTCAAACCACCCCGCAAGAAGGCGGCGCCACCCGAGCCGCCGGCGAAACCCGCCGCGAAGCCACGCCCTGCCACCCCGGCACCGGCTCCGGCTGCGGCGAAGCCACCGGCGGCGCAGGAGAAGCCCGCCGCTGCGGTGAAGCCTGCTGCTCCGGCGAAGCCCAAGGCCGCCGCGGCTCCGGCCGCTGCGTCGGCGAAGCCGGCTGCGGAGTCGGCGGCACGCCGCAAACCACGACAGGCGAAGCCGATCGGCGGGGCGACGGTGACGCTGACGGCGGACCAGGACGGCCAGTGGAGCGTCGAGGTCAGCGCCGGTAAGAAGCGCGTCGTGCGCCCGACACCCGTCGCAGCGAACGCGGTTGCGCAAGCGGCGAAGGCGCTGCACGACGACGTCGCGGCAGCGGTGGAACCGCTGATCGACGCCGCTCGCGAGCAGCAGCGCCTGCGCGTCGAGCAACTTCGTTCGGAGCTCGCCGCGGCGCAGGCGGCGCTCGACGAACTCGGGGACTGAGTCCCACTGCGCTGAGCCGGATTTCCGTGTCCGAAGCTCGCCAGCATCTGTCGTCGCGCTCCGATTCACTCATGTCAGGCATCAGGCCGGGACATGGTGAAGAGGAGCTCGATGACCGAAACGTTGTCGCGGCGGCGCGGCTCCAGCGGGCAGCTCACCGCGTTGCTGGGTGGGATGTTCCTCGGCAACGTGGACGTGGCCATCGTCAACGTGGCCGCGCCGTCGGTCCGCGATGACCTGGCCGCCTCGGGTGCCGAGCTGGAGCTGATCGTCTCCGGGTACGCGCTCAGCTTCGCGGTGCTGCTGATCACCAGCGCGCGGTTGGGCGAGATGCGCGGTTACCGGCGGATTTTCCTCCTCGGTCTGGCGGTCTTCACTCTCGCGTCGCTGGGCTGCGGGCTCGCGCCAACACCCTTTCTGCTGGTGTGCGCACGGATCGTGCAGGGCGCCGGGGCGGCGTTGATGACTTCGCAGGTGCTGACCGGAATCCAGCTGAACTTCCGGGACGACGAACGCACCCGCGCGCTGGGCTTTTACGCGGTGACCCTCGCGGGCAGTGCGGTGATCGGGCAGGTGCTCGGCGGTCTGCTGGTCTCCGCGGACCTGTTCGGCACCGGGTGGCGTCCTGTCTTCCTGATCAACGTGCCCATCGGCGCGGCCCTGTTCATGACCGCCTGGTTCGTCCTGCCCACGGACCGGGGACGCACGGAGCGGCTGGACCTGACAGGAGCGGCGGTCTTGGCCGCGGCGCTCGCGTTGTTCATCGGCCCGATGATCCTGGGGCGGGAGATGGGCTGGCCGATGTGGATGCAGTTGTGCTTGGCGGCCAGCCCGCCCGCGTTCGCGCTGTTCGTCGTGGTCGAACGTCGTGCCGCGCGGCCACTGGTCGAGCTGGGCCTGCTGCGGCGGGCACCGGTGGTGTGGGCGATGGTCGCGCAGACCACAGTGCGGGCCACGTACTTCGCGCTGCTGTTCGTGCTGGCGCTCCACCTCCAGCAAGGGTTGGGGGAGAGCGCGACCTATTCCGGGCTGGTCCTGGTGTCCTGGGTGGCCGCTTTCGGCGTCTCGGGCCCGCTGCTCGGCCGGATTCCCGCACGCTTGAGGAGATCGGCGGCACCGGCCGGGAATCTGCTGCTCGCTGCTGCTTTCGCCGGGATCGGCTCGGGCCGGTGGTGGGCCGCCACGGCCAACGGGCCCCTGCTGATCGTCCTGCTCGGTCTCGGCGGGCTGGGGTACGGGGCGGCGTTCAGCGCCACGCTCGACCACCTGACGAGCGTCGTCGAAACCCGCCACGCACCGGACGTGAGCGGACTGTTCAACACCACGTTGCAGATCGGCGGTGCCGTGGGCGTCGCCGCCTTCGGCGCGATCTACCTGGATCTGGCGCCGGCGAGTGGACCGGAGGCGGTGACCGCCTTCAGCACGGTCGCCTTCGCACTAGCCGCCGCGGCGCTGGCCGCAGCGGCATGTGCCCAGCTCGCGATCCGGACCACCAAACCCCGGCAACCGCCGGAAACCTGATGCGAGCATGGGAACCTTCCTGTCACGCACCAGCCGGGCAGGCACTGTGACCAGGGGATTTCCAGAGGCAGTCGGTATCGAACGAACGGCGCTCGCCGCCGCGCGGGAACGCAGCCGGCGAGCGCCGCCAGTCGTGTGCCGGGTTCGTCAGTTCTCGATGTCGGTGGTGGCGGTCATGGTCTGCTTGCCGCGGTCGGTGGGCGGGATGCGGTCGTAGGCGGCGGGGTCGAGGTGCTCGACCTGGCCGCTGGCGACCGATGAGAGGATCCCGTCGAGTCCGATGTAGACGGCTCGGGTCAGCATCGCGCGATGCTGCTCGCCCAGCGTCTGCGTCTGGCCGCGCACCTCGAACAGCACCGCGCCGCTGCCGTTGAGCTGGAACGTGCCGAGACCCGTGCCCGGCAGGTTGGTGTCCTGCGGGTAGAGCGTGATGTTGCCGAATTCCGGATTGCGGTTGGCCGCGGCCTGCAACGCGTTGTACGCGGCCACGTTGAGCCGCTTGGAGTACTCCGGCCGGAAGGTGTCGGCGAACTCGGCGTACGCGGCGCCCTCCGGGGTCGCGGGGTCGGCGACGAACTTGCCGGACAGGCTCAAGGTCACGAACCGGTCGGTAACCGGAACCGTGTAGCAGGCGCCCTGGTGGTGCAGGTCGATGTAGGTGTCGACCGCGCCGAACTCGGCCTGCAGCGAGCGGTAGACATCGCGCACCGACTGCGTCTCCGGGCTGATGAACCAGCCCGGCCGGTCGCTGCTGCCGGGGAAGTCCTGCGGCTGCGGCTGGTAGTCGAGGTCTGGGTTGTAGTCCCGGTTGACGTCGAAGCCGGGCCGCTGCGAGTAGTCGTCGCCCTGTCGGGACTCGGTGTAGTAGTTCCAGGACGGCGGCGCGGTCGCCAGCTGCGGGAAGCGCGCCTGCACCTCCTGCCACGTCATGTCGTTGCCGCGGCGATCGAGCGCGGCTCCGTCCGGGTTGATCTTCGGCATCGCGACCACGGTGAGCTGCTCGCGGATCTGCTTGGCCCGGCTGGAATCCGAGGTGCCCAGGAAGTCGAGCAGGTCCAGCACCGCATCCGGCCCGGTCTTCTCGTTGCCGTGGATCTCGGCGGTGACGAGCACGACCTTCGGACCGGTACCGACGCGCGCGAGGAGCATGTCGCGGCCCCGGTTGGATTCGCCGACGGTTTCCACCGCGACGCGACCCGCGCTCACCCGCTCGATCCGGTCGAGCTCGACGAGGACCTCGTCGTAGCTGGTGAACTCGCTGATCGGGTTCTCCCGGGGCTCCTCGCTGCACGGCGGCGGGGCCGCCATCGTCAGCGGTGCGGTGGCCGCTGCGGGAACGAACGCCGATCCCGCGACCACGGCCGCCAGCGCCAGTGCTCGCATCCGATTCATGCAGAAACTCCTCGCCGTCGCAGTGACGGCCCAAGCCAAACCGATCTAGGCGAAAGCCACAATCGGCCATGAGTGCGCATCTCGGACTTCTTGGACCGGATGGACAAAGCATGGTCGCGCGGCCTATCAAGAACTCGTGCGAGTCTCGGTTGAATCCCCCGCCAAGGACAGGGCGGCGTTGCAGCACCGGTCTTTTCGGCTTCTCCTGGTAGCGACCGTCGGTGGTTTCGCCGGGTATGTGCTGCTGATGCCGGTCCTCCCGCTGTGGGCGGTCGCGGGCGGTGCGGGCGAGGTCGCGGCCGGGGCGACCAACGCCGTCTTCATGCTCGTGACGGTGCTGACCCAGCTGGGCATGCCATGGCTGCTCAAGCGCATCGACCACCGAATCGCTTTCGCGCTGGGCACGATGCTGATCGGCTTGCCCACCCCGCTGTACGCGCTGTCCAGCGAGCTGTGGCTGCTGCTCGGCGTCTCCTGCTTGCGAGGAGTCGGCTTCGGGCTTCTCACCGTGACCGGCGCCGCCCTGGTGGCAGAGCTCGTGCCCGCTGCGCAACGCGGCCGGGCGGCTGGGCTCTACGGGTTGTCGATCGGGCTGCCGAACGTCCTCTTCCTGCCCGCCGGCGTGTGGCTGACGCAGACGATCGGCTTCGTCCCGCTGTTCTGGATCGCCGGGGCACTACCGGTGGCTGCGACCGCGGCGGCGCTGGGCATGTCGCGCGTGCGGGCCAAGGCGGTGGAGCGGTCCGGCACCTCGGCGTTCCCGCTGGCGCTGCTGCCGTCGTGGACCGTCATGACCACGGCCGCGATCGCAGCGGGCGGGCTCACGGCGTTCCTGCCGCTGGCCATCGCAGGATCGGTGGCCCCGGCGGCGTTGCTGGCCTTCGGCGTCGCCACGATGCTCGGCCGGTGGGCCGCCGGACAGCTCGGCGACCGGCTCGGGCCCCACCGGGTTCTGGTGCCCGCCGTGCTGCTGGCTGCCCTGGGCACGGGCCTGCTCGCGGTCGCGGCGTGGGGCGCGGACCCGGTGGCCCTGGCTGGCGCGGCCGCCTTCGGGGCCGGATTCGGCGCGGTGCAGAACATCACCCTGGTCGTGATGTTCGAGCGCACGGCGTCCGGCGTGGCCAGCACCGCCTGGAACATCGCCTACGACGCCGGCCAAGGCCTCGGCTCGATCGGCTTCGGCGCCCTGGTCACGTTGTCCGGCTATCCGGTGACCTTCGCCGTCGCGGCGATCCTCATCGCCATCGGCACGCCCCTGGCCGCCTCCCACCGCCGGCGGGGTTGAGAGCAAGGGAACCTTTCTGTCACCCAACCCCCTCCCACTCCGCCGGTCGGAAAGCCGCAGCATGGGAACCTTCCTGTCACTCGCCGCGAGAGCCGGGCGGTGGTGGTGACAGAAATGTTCCCTTCCTGTCACCACGCGTAAGACCCGTGGTGTGTGGTTGGACACATTTCGTGGAATTTCAGCCGGCCGAATCGCGCTTCAGCGGATCGGCGAATCCGGCCCCGGGTGATCGGGGCGAACAGCCCGTGACGACACCGGGCCACCCGGTCGCTCGGGACCGCCTAGAATTCGGGGTGTGTTCCGCAGCCTGTTGACCCCGCGTTGGCTGCTTCTGCACGCGCTTTTCGTCGTGGCCGCGGTCGCCACCGGCTTCCTTGCCGTGTGGCAGTGGGACCGCGCGCACGAAGCAGGGGGAAGTTTCCAGAACCTCGGCTACGCCTTGCAGTGGCCGCTGTTCGGCGTGTTCACGATCTTCCTGTGGGTCCGGCTGATGCGCATGGAAGCGCACCGGGATCGGGACGAGGCGGAGCCGGAAACTGCGGAGACCGTGGCTCAGGAAGATGTCGCGCCGCAGGTCGAGGCCCAGTCGGCCGCACGCCGGAAGCGGCCCCTGGTGCCGCCGCCGGCGGCGCCGGTCGGTGCCGACGATGATCCGGAACTCGCCGCCTACAACCAGTACCTGGCCGACCTGAACAGATCGGATCGCCGCGCTAGTTGAACGTGATGTTGCCCTCGATGGTGCGCGCCTGGATCAGGTTCTTGACCTCGCCGCGGTTCACGTTGACCACCGCGTTGTCGGAGGCCGAGATCTCCTCGTGCACCTCGGCACCCTCGGTGCGCAGCTCCTCCGCGAACTCGGCGTCCTCCGCGCAAACCTGGTCCAGCCGTTCGGCCAGTGCCTTCACGTGCGGCTGGCCCGCCGAATCCTGTTCGGCGGCTTCGAGCGCGGCCCTCGTCTCCGGATCGTTCTGAGACCTCCGGCGCAGGAGGTCGCGGACCTTCTCCAACGCCTGCTTTCCGGCAGCGCCGAGCGCGGTGGCGGCTTGCCCAGCGAGCGCCGTGGCCAGCGAATCCAGGAACGGGTCGGTCATTTCTCCTCCGCGGTGATCGACTCCGGTGGTCACCAAGTGTAGTGATCCGGGCCAGGTGCGTGGGGCTGTCGGCGGAGACTCGGCCGTTCGGTGCAATGCCGCGCGGATCGGCGGATGTGATATCAACGAATCGACTGACAGCTAGGGAGAAGCGGGCGTCGGCCGATGCCGACGGGACGCTCCCGGGCCGATCGTTGGACGAGCGGGGGCGGGCCCCAGGTGGGCCCTGCGATCGGCGGTCGAGTCGGGTGGACATTTGGTGATTGGGGCTGGCGTGCGCGGCGGCGTGCTGTTGAAGATGTTCGGACTGTGCGTCCTGGCCGGTGTGCTGGTGGCGGCGTTGTTGCTGCCGATGGCGACCGGGGCCGGGGCGATGGTCAACCAGACGAGCGACGCCATGTCGAAGATGTCGGGTTCCCTGGCGAGGCGCGACATGCCGCAGGTGTCCACCATCATGGACAAGGACGGCGAACCGATCGCGTACTTCTTCGACCAGTACCGCATCGAAACGCCGCCGGATCAGGTCTCGGACACCATGAAGGCCGCGATCACCGCGGTCGAGGACAAGCGCTTCTGGGACCACGGCGGCGTGGACTGGCACGGCACCATGCGCGCGCTGGCGACCAACGTCAGCAGCGGCGAGGCGGCGCAGGGCGCGTCCACGATCACCCAGCAGTACGTGAAGAACTACCTCGTGCACGTCGCGGCGGACTCCGAGGTGGAGGCCGAGAAGGCCAAGGAATCGACGATCGCCCGAAAGCTCCGCGAGGCGAAGATCGCCGTCGAACTCGAACACACCATGACCAAGGAGGAGATCCTCACCGGATACCTCAACGTGGTGCCGTTCGGAAACCAGACCTTCGGCGTCGGCGCGGCCGCCCAGACCTACTTCGGCACCACGTCCGACAAGCTGACCATCGCCCAGGCCGCGCTGCTCGCGGCGATCGTCAACCAGCCCGGTTCGCTGAACCCCAACAGCAACCCGCAAGACGCGATGCAGCGCCGCAACCTCGTGATCGACCTGATGGCGGACCCGAACAACAACATCCGCATCACCAAGGAAGACGCGGAGCGGGCCAAGCAGGAACCGCTCGGCGTGATGTCGCCGCTCGGCCGGCCGCCGAACGGCTGCGCCGGCGTCGGTGACGGTGCCACCGACGGCTTCTTCTGCACCTACGTCACGGACTACCTGAACCGGCTCGGCATCGACAAGGACAAGCTGAAGACCGGCGGCTACACCATCCGCACGACGCTCGACCGCAAGGCCACCGACGCGGCCAAGGCCGCCGCCGAAGCCCAGGTGCCGACCCAGACCGATGGCATCGCCAACGCGATGGCGATGGTCGAGCCCGGCAAGGACAAGCACAAGGTGCGGGCGCTGGTCGCCAACCGCGACTACGGCAACGACGCGAGCAAGGGCCAGACGGCGTACGACATCGTCAGCCGGGTGCAGCCCTTCGGTGCAGGCTCGGTCTACAAGGTGTTCACCGCGGCCTCCGCGATCGAGCAGGGCATGAGCGTCTACGACACGATCGACGTGCCACCGTCCTACACCTCCCGCGTGTACAAGAACGGCACCGCGCCGTACACCGTCTCCAACGCCGACGGCGTGCAGCCGGGGCCGAGGACGCTGCAGATGGCGTTGGCCACGTCGCCGAACACGGCGTTCGTGGCACTGTCGGAAAGGGCCGGCCTCAACAACGTTGTGGACATGGCCTCGCGCCTCGGGTTGCGGGTCGGCATGAACGGGGTCAACTCCAGCGGCCTTCCCCTGAA
The DNA here is from genome assembly GCF_056431445.1 of Saccharopolyspora sp. NPDC045941. Lineage (NCBI taxonomy): Bacteria > Bacillati > Actinomycetota > Actinomycetes > Pseudonocardiales > Pseudonocardiaceae > Saccharopolyspora > Saccharopolyspora sp. NPDC045941. Next base: position 63,261 of record NZ_JBWKKU010000012.1, on the reverse strand, counting down.
AGCCGATGGCTCGAACGGCCCGTCCCAGGCCGACATGATCAAGAAGGGCAACCGGGGCGCATTCACCCTCGGTTACACCCCGACGAGCGTGCTGGAGCTGTCCAACGTCGGGGCGACGATCATGAGCGGCGGCGTCTACTGCCCGCCGACGCCGATCGAGGAGATCAAAGACCGGCACGGCAACCCGCTGCAGCTCAACGAGGCCGCATGCGAGCAGGCGGTGTCCCCGCAGGTGGCGGCGGCCCTCGCGCAGGGCATGAGCAAGGACGACACCGACGGCACATCGCGCCAGGCAGCGCAGAGCGTCGGCTGGAATCGGCCCATGATCGGCAAGACCGGGACGACCCAGGCGCACCAGTCGGCAGCGTTCCTCGCTGCGACTCCCCAGATGTCCGGTGCGGTCCTGACCTACGCCGACGGCAGCACCCCCCAGGGGATCTGCGACGGCGGCGGTGACGCGCCCCCGTACTTGTGCGGGAAGAACGGCGGCAACATCTACGGCGGCAAGGTGCCGGCCCGGACATGGTTCGCCGCGATGACGAAGGTCCACGAAGGCCTGCCACCGGCGCCGCTGCCCAGTTGACCTGGCACTGCTCAGTCCTGAAGCCCGTGCTCACGCCGTGAGCACGGGCTTTTTCATGTCGTGAAAACGGGAATTTTCCGTTCAAAAGAAGAATTGTCCGCAGTGGTACCGCCATCGGTGTTCCGCTTCCGAAGAATTGCGTGACGGTGATTACGTGGTGTCCAAAATGGCCGCCTCGATATATTTGACCCGAATGTGGCTCTGGGGCTCTTTGGATTCCGCTGAGGGGATTGCGCTGCATGCTGGGATTCATTTGGAAAAACGGGAATTCGCGCGCTGGTTCTGATGCTGACCGTGCTCGGCTTTATGGGTGCAATGCTCGGAATCGCCAATGCTGCCGGAATAACCTGCCGGGATATCGGAAACGGATTGCTGTGCTCGAACCGGATCGGTAATCACCACTTCGACGTCTGGTACGACAAGCGCGCCGGGGATTGTCGACGTCATGCTCGGATGGCGGAACATGGACGGTGGTATCACGCCCCACAACGAGTGGTTCACGCTCCGCCCCGGCCAGCGCGCCTTCCACTCGTTCCCCGGTGGGCCCGGTGCGAACTGGTGCGCCTACGCGAACCTGTTCTCCCGGCCGACCAGCGCCCCCGGCGCGACACCGCAGAATTTCTACGGCGCACTGGATTGTCCGTGAGTTGATCTTCTCGCCCGCTGACCGAAACGGTTTCGGTCAGCGGCGAGAACTCGCGCATCCTGTTCCACTCCGCTGCGATCAGCAGATTTCGGCTCATGTTCGATCTGCGGTCCGGCGGAGTTCTTCGTGCTGCGTAAAAAATCGGAATGGAGTTGAGGAGTGTTCCGAAGACGGATCTGCGCAGGAGTGCTTGCCGTGCTGTTGCCGGCCGTGCTGATGCCGACGACGCAGGCCTTTTCTTCTCCGCCAGGTGTCGCGGAAGCGGCACCTGGCGGGCAATCGGGTGTCGGCAGACCGGAGCCGCCTCCGCAAGTGGCTCCGGAGAAGCGCGACGAACTGCTCTCCGAACGATGGCGTTCCTCCGCGGACATCGGGTGGGCCGCCGTTCCCGGCGGAATCGGCCGAGCCGGTCGAGATCGCCGCCGAGGTGCTGGCTACCGGCGCCCGGCTCGACTTCGGCGTGGCGCCGGAATCAGATCACGGCCCGGATGGAAGCGAGCCTTCTCCCGGACTCGACCTGACCGAAGTGGACAGCGGCGTGCAGAGCGCAGCGGACCCGACCGCAGTTGCGCGGTGGTGCGCAACGAATCCGCGGACGCAGGTGTACCAGCCCACCAAGCGCCAGGTGGAGTGGGCGGCCAACCAGGCGGTGCAGCACAACCTGTTCCCGCCGCGGCCCGCCAACTGGAAGCAGTCGGGACTGCCGACGTGGACGCCGCAAGCGATGTTCCCGGCCGTCCCCTTGGAAGGCGGTGGCGAGGTTCCGGCGCAGATCATGCTCGGCGTGCTCACCCAGGAATCGAACATGGCGCAGGCCAGCTGGCACGCCCTGCCCGGTGTGACCGGCAATCCGCTGATCGGTAACTACTACGGGACCGAGGTCTACGACGAGGACCCGGGCAACGACTGGGACGTCGACTTCGCCGAGGCCGACTGCGGCTACGGCATGGCGCAGGTCACCGACCACATGCGCCGGGCGGGCCACGAACGGCTGGGAGACCTCCCGGCGTGGCCGGCCGACAAGCAGCGCGCGGTCGCGCTGGACTACGCCACGAACCTGGCTGCCGGCCTGCAGATCCTGCAGCAGAAGTGGAACGCCACGCGTTCGGCGGGGATGGTCGTCAACAACGGCGACCCCTCGAAGATCGAGAACTGGTTCTACGCCCTGTGGGCCTACAACAGCGGCTTCTACCCGCAGGGCAGCGACCCGAGCGGCCAATGGGGCGTGGGCTGGTTCAACAACCCGGTGAATCCCCGCTATCCCGTCGACCGGAATCCGTTCCTGGAGTTCACCTACCACGACGCGTCGCATCCGCAGGACTGGCCGTACCCGGAGAAGGTGATCGGCTGGGCCGGGCATCCGCTGGCCGACGCGGACGGCGCCGGATACCGGGCCGCGTGGTGGAACGACGGACCCGCACCCGGCGCGGAGAACCGCGAGACGGCGAAGCCACCGGTGGAGCTGTTCTGCGACGCGCGCAACTCGTGCGACCCCGCCGCCGCCGAAGCATGCCTGCGCGCGGACTTCAAGTGCTGGTTCCACTAGCCGGCGACCTGGAAGGCGGACTGCGGCTACAGCTGCGGCAACGAATTCATCAGGTTCGACACCACCTACCCGGAACAGCCCGACGGCAACAAATATCCGCCCGCCTGCGATCTCGACGGGCTGCCGCCCAACGCACTGATCGTCGATGACGTGCCGGATTCGGTGCCGCCGGTGCGGACCACGGACCGCCACGGCAACAAATGCGTCCGCCCGCACACCAACAGCGGCACGTTCGCCCTGAACTTCGCCACCGATGCCCAGGGGCGCTATCCGTCCAAGGTGGACTTCCACCAGATCGGCGGCGGGTTCGGCGGGCACTTCTGGTTCGCCCAGACCCGCCAGCCCGGCGCGTGGGGCGGCAAGATGGACGTCACCGGAACCTGGACGCTGGACCGGCCGCACACGGGGCCGATGAAGATCATGGTCGCGCTGCCCGACCACAACCTGGCCGATTACCGGGTGAACGCTCGGCCGGGCGAGCGGTCCCGCGTGACGAAGCAACCCGGCGAGGGCAACCGATGGGTGTCCATCGGGCGGAGCCCGGCCCGGCGGATGCGATGCTGCAGTACAGCAACCGGATCCGCGGCGATGCCAGAATCGCGCCGGGCATCGGCGTCCTGATCGAGGACATCCGCAAGATGTTCTTCGCCCGGGACGGCTTGAACGGAGTCGAGACATCGCTGTTCGCCGTGCGCCGCCGATCTGGCAAGAGCTCCGCTTCGACGCGTGCGCCGATGGGACGGTCCGGAAAGTCGATCCCCATTCGCCGATATTGCGGGCGAGCCTGATGCCCGACCAGTACCTCTACCACAACAACACGGCCATCAGCCGCGACGGCGTTCGCACCGGGAGCAACGGTCCGGTTCTGAAGGGAGATTTCTTCCGCTTCAGCAACCTTCCCGAGACATCATCGGAAACGCCCTGGGGGCAATGCCAGCCGATCAGTCCCAATCGGTTCGGAAATCCGTGGGCCATCAACCCCGATCTCGTATTGAAACCGAAGGACTACGAGTTCAGGAGGTTCTGCTCGGATGGGACGTTCGATACAGACCCCGCGCACAGTTGGTGACTCGTGATCATTCCTGCGCTCGTACTCATCCTCGGGGTGGCGGCGCTATGGGTGGGAGTCGCGTTGGCCCCGCTGAAGCGCGTGGTGACGAGGGTCGTGTTCCTCGCCGTCCACATCGCCGTGATCACGCTTTTCGCCTGGGGCGTGTGGGGTGCTCGAGACTGGTCGGTGTACGTGTTCCTCGGCATCGCTCTGTGGCCCGGTTCGGCCGTCAGCGCGATCCGCATCCTGCGGGCGATCGTCCGAAAGGAGTGAGGTCGATGAGCTGTCGCGTGTGATCCGTCACCGGCGATGTACGCAAGGGGCTCCCGTCGTTTCGTGCGACGGGCGCCCCTTACCTGCAGGGCCCGGCTCTCAGCGAGGTTTTGGCAAACTGGCGAAGTGAGCACTGACCAGGACCGAGTGGATGTCCGCGGCGTTGTCAGTTTCGTCGCAATCGCCTATTTGCCGGCGTGGCTGCTGACCCTGCCGCTCTGGTTGACCGGTGAAGGACTGTCGTGGAGTTGGGCGCCCCTCGTCCTCTTCCTCATGATGTTCATGCCGGCGGTGGCGGCATTGGTGGTCACCAAGTGGATCAGCTCGCGGCCGAAGGTGCTTCGAGGGCTGGGAATCACCAACCCCGGCGGCATCAAGAAGTGGTGGCCCTACGCGCTGATCGCCTGGCTGGGGCCGCCGCTGGTGGCGACCTTCGCGCTGATGGTGGGCTACCTGCTCGGGGTGTACCAGGCCGATTGGACGGGTTTCTCCGGGCTGGCCGAGCAGTTCGGTGGCACCGTGGTGGGCGCGGAACCCGAGACGTCGCCCGGGATGCTCGCGCTCACGCAGATCGCCGCGGTCTTCGGGCTGGGCTGGCTGCAGGTCATCCCCGCGCTGGGTGAAGAACTGGGCTGGCGGGGCTACCTCACGCAGGCGCTGCTGCCCCTCGGACAGCCCGGCGCGTTCCTGACGACCGGCGTGCTGTGGGGCCTGTGGCACGCACCGGTCCTGATCCTCGGCTACAACTACCCGACGCTGCCGATCGTGGTGGCGTTCATCATGATGGTGTGCTTCTGCACCCTGGTGGGAACGCTGCTGGGCTGGCTCAGACTCGCGTCGCGCAGCGTCTGGCCGGCGGTCATCGCGCACGGATTCCTCAACGCGGCGGCCGGTTTGGGCATGGTCTTCAGCATGGCCGGGCACCCGGTCGACAACGCGTCGACGGGGCTCCTCGGATGGAGCGGGTGGATCGTGCTCGCTCTGCTCATCCTGGTGCTCTTCATACTCGGGAAGCTCCCGGTGCGGTTCCCGGTGAAGGCGACCGGGATCTCCCGAGGAGTCAACCGCCGCACCCGCCGCTGACGGGTTTCGGTGCGAGCATGGGAACCTTCCTGTCACTCGCACCTGAGCCGCAGGCCGGTCGCGGGACTCCGAATGCTTCAACACCGCTTTCCACAGGGGTGGAAGCATGGGGGCATGACGAGTCTGCTGCCCTCCACCCAGAGAGCCCTCCTGCGTCGCCTGGCCGTGGAGCAGAGTGAAAATCGTGTTCCCTCGCTGATCGCGGGGCTGATCCGCGACGGCGAGACGATCTGGGTGGACAGCCGTGGGCAGGTCGGCGGCCGGCCCTCCACAACGGACACCCAGTACCGGGTCGGTTCGATCACGAAGACCTTCGTCGCCGTGCTCGTGATGCGCTTGCGCGACGAAGGCCGCCTCGACCTCGCCGACAAACTCGACGACTACATCCCGGGCACCTCGATCGGCAAGCGGAGCATCGGTGAAATCCTTTCGCAATCAAGCGGCTTGACCGCGGAACCCGCCGGGCAGTGGTGGGAGCGAACCCCAGGCGGCAGTGCCGATGAACTCGTGGCCAGCATCGACGAAACCGCGCTGCGCCCGACGCCTCGCCACGGCTTCCACTACTCCAACGTCGGTTTCGGTGTGCTGGGGGAGCTGGTGTCGCGGCTGCGCGGAGCCCCTTGGGGCGAGGTGCTGCAGCGCGAGATCCTCGAGCCGCTCGAGATGAAGCGCACCACGCTCAGCCCGGTCGCGCCGCACGCGGAGGGATTCGCCGTGCACCCGTGGGCGGACGTGGTGCTTCCCGAGCCCGCCGAGGACGCGGGAGCAATGGCCCCTGCCGGCCAGCTTTGGTCGACCTTCGACGACATGGCTCGATGGGCGCGTTTCGTGATCGGCGACAGCGGCGAGGTACTGCACCCGGACACCGTCGCCGAGATGCGATCCCCGGCGTCGGTCGACGACGGCGCCGAATGGCGAGGCGGTTACGGGCTCGGGCTGCAGCTGCTGCGGCACGGCGGACGTCGGCTCGCCGGTCATTCAGGATCGATGCCCGGATTCCTGGCATCCGTCTGGGCAGACCCCGCCGAGAACACCGGGGTGATCTTCATGGCCAACACCACGGCGGGCGTCACGGGGCTGTTCGCGACCGACCTGCTGGACCTGCTCGCGAAGCACGAGCCCCGAATCCCGGCCCCGTGGGAACCCCGCGGCGACGCGGACCTGCGGCTCCTGGAGCTCACCGGCCAGTGGTACTGGGGGCCGACCCCCTACGTGTTGCGGGTGCGCCGCGACGGTCTGCTCGACCTCTCGCCGTGGCAGGGGCGCGGGCGGGCATCCCGATTCCGCGCCAACCCGGATGGCACCTGGACCGGGCTGGACGGCTACTACTCGGGTGAAATCCTGCGCGTGGGGCGCAACGACGACGGTGTGCCCACCCACCTCGACCTGAACACGTTCATCTTCACCCGCACGCCATACGCCCCCGACGCCCCGGTGCCCGGCGGTGTGGCCGGCTGGCGCCCGGCCAAGTAACCCGCGGCTGGCGTTGAAAGCATGGGAACCTTCCTGTCAGAGCGGTGACAGGAAGGTTCCCATGCTTCAGCCTTCGATCTGCCAACTCGGATGGGAGCCCGGGCGTTGTGGCAGGCGAGGCGCAGCCGCAGGACCGGCCAAAACAGCGTGAGGCATGCTGACTGGTATGCCCGCAGACTTGCCCGTCACCAGCCGCTGGACGATCCCTGCGCTCGAGCTCTCGGAGCGCTTCTCGCGGTCCTCCGGCCCTGGAGGGCAGGGCGTCAACACAACGGACTCGCGGGTCGAACTGTCCTTCGACCTCGCGCGCTCGACGTCGCTCCCCGAAGCTCTGCGGGACCGTGCTGTGGAACGCCTCGCCCACCGACTCGTCGACGGCGTGCTCACGATCGCAGCCTCCGAGAATCGCGCGCAGCTCGCCAACCGACAGGCCGCTCGGGAACGGATGGCCAGGCTGCTCGCCGAGGCAGTTACCCCGCCTGCCCCGAAGCGTCGGCCCACCAAACCGACCAAGGGTTCGCAGCAACGTCGGCTCGCTGGTAAGAAGCGGCGTGCGGAGGTAAAACGGCAGCGCCGTCGAGGTGATCCCGGCGACGCCTGACGTGTGCTGCGAGTGTGCGCGGCTAGCCTCGGAAGAAGACGAACGCAGAAGGGACATTGCTGATGCGCACGGCATGGGTCTTGCCGGGTGGCTCCACCTTCGGGGCGATCCAGGCTGGCCTGGTTACGGCATTGTTCGAGGCCGGTATCGAACCCGACCTGCTCGTCGGGACCTCTGCAGGCTCGCTGAACGCGGCATGGCTCGCCGGCGACCCAACACCGCGCGGGGCGGCGAAGCTCCGCGAGCTGTGGATGTCGATGCGGCGCACAGATGTCTTCCCGATCCAGCCCAGCCGGATACTCGCAGGGAAGATCGGGCTGTCGAACCACGTCATGGGAAATCACGGGTTGGCGCGCTGGCTGCACAACAACCTGCCGTTCCGCCGGTTGGAAGACGCGCAGATCCCGGTGACCGTGACCGCAACGGATCTGGACTCCGGCGATCCGGTGTACTTCGAGAGCGGCCCTGCGCTTCCTCCGCTGGTGGCTTCGTGCTCGATTCCCGGCATGTTCCCGCCGGTGAGGGTGGGGGACCGCTGGCTGGTGGACGGTGGCCCAGCGGCGTTCATGCCGATCAGTCGCGCCGTCGAGTGCGGGGCGGAGCGCGTTTACGTGCTGCCGTGCGGAGGCACCGAGCCTTTCGAGTTCAGCCAGCGCAGGCGGGGGATCGGTTCGATCGCGACCTGGCCGCCGCCGAAGACGCCACCGCGATCGGTCGGCGGGGTGAACGGTGCGGCGCTCGGCGCGGCGATGGTGTCCGCGGCACGGCTCGACCTGCAGTTGAACGCGACGCGCTGTGAGCTCTACGTTGTGCCGGCCCCGTCGGTGGTCGGTCTCTCACCGTATTCCTTCGCGCACACCGAGGCCCTGATCAACGCCTCATGGGAGATCGCCAAGAAGTGGTGCCCGACGGCCAAGCCGGTGCCGTCCGGCCCCGTCGACATCGGTGGAAACCCGATCGCAAGCGGCCGGTTCGGGGTCTCCGAATCCGCGCCCAGCACCAACTGACCAGACGCTGAAAGCATGGGAACTTTCCTGTCACCGTGGCAGGAAAGTTCCCATGCTTTCGTTGGTCAGGCCCGAATCGGGGCTTCTTCGGGCAGCTCGTCCACGGCGAGTCGCTCCGACGGTGTGGTTGCCGGGCGGGCGAGCGTCACCGCGACGTTGACCAGGACGTTCGCGGCGAGTCCGAGCAGACCAGCGTTGATGCCGAGCCACGGGTCGTTTCCAGTGAGGACGAGCAATGCGACGACCACCACCCCGGCAGCGAGCCCGGAGGCGGCCGCCGCAGTCGACATGCGCTTCCAAAGCAAGCTGATGAGTACCACCGGCAGGAGTTGCGCGAGTCCTTGATACGAGAGGACCGACAATTGCACCAGGCTGCTCGGTGAAATGAACGTGAAGAGCAGTGCCACCAACCCGACGACGAACGTGACCAGCTGAGACAGCTGCTTCTGGTGCGGCGCTGTCCGGGGATGCACGCCCAGGACGGACCGTCCCCACATCGTGCCGATCACGAGCATGAAGACGGCCATCGGAACGATCGACGACAACGCCCCGGCGACCCCGACGAGCCCGACGAGCCAAGCCGGCATCGAGTCGACGACGAGCTTGAACATCGCCAGATTGGAATCGTCGAGCCCCGGGACGACGAACACCGCGGCCAAGCCCAGCAGGATCGGAACGAACAGCAACACCTGGTAGAAGGGCATGATGATCGCGTTGCGGCGTAATACGCCCGGATTCTTGGCACCCAGATAACCGGCCACAGTGGTCGGAAAGATCGTGTAGACGACACCGTTGAGCAGCCCCGTTGTGGCGAACCACAGCATGCCCAAGGACTCCTTGCCGTGGCCCGGCAGCACGAGCCATTCGGGGCGTTCCGAAACGAGCCGGTCAAGCATCGGGCCGAGGCCGCCGAAGTAGTGCACCGGCACGTAGACGAAAACGACCAACAGCGTGATGATCACCAGGCTGTCCTTGAGGATGGACACCCAGGCGCTACCGCGCAGGCCGGAGAAGATGATGAATGCCTCGGTCACCACGAACGCGATGATGTATCCGGCTCCCAGGCCGATCGTGCCGTAGCTGATCGTCGAAACGACGACACCCATTCCTGTGATCTGGAGCTGGATGTACGGCAGCAGGAACACCGTGGTGAGGATCGCCACCGCGGCCCCTAACCACGGCGAGTTGAAACGGTATGCGGTGATGTCGGTGATGTTGTGGAGATTGTTGCGGTGGGCGTAGTTCCACAGGATCGGCCCGACGACGTATCCGACGGCGAAGCCGATCGCGAGATAAGCCAGCAGGTAGAACACCGGCATCCCGTAGTTGTAGGACCAGCCGGCGGCGCCGAGGTAGCTGAAGCTCGTGTACGTTTCGCCCGCCATGAGCACGAAGATCAGTACGACACCGAGGCTTCGGCCACCAACCGACCACTCAGCGAGGTTCGTGCGATCGCGGCCACGCAGCGAAAGCAAGCCCAGGGCGACCGCGGCGAGCATGAACAAGGCGAAGATGCCCACCGACACCGCAGCATTGGTGCTCATTCGTCATCACCTCGCGTACGCTGCCGGTCGCTTCGCCACAGCGGATCTTTGCGGGCGGCAAGCCAGATGCACGCCGGTGTCAGCAAAGTCGCGATCAGCATCCAGAACATGAAGAACGGCAGCCCCAGAACAACCGGCTCGATCCGGTTGTAAAGCGGAAGCGCTAGCAGGTAGAGCACGACGGGACCCAACAGCCACCACAGTGATTTTCGTTTCTTGAGCACATATCCCTCCGGCCGTTGAATCCGACTCAGCGAGGGAACCTTCGAGGCGGGGGTGACAGGAAGGTTCCCATGCTCTCCAATCAGGACAGGGCGCTGCGCCCGGCTATGGCGTCGCGGTCGTTGTTGGCCGTAGCCCAGGCCGTCGCTTCGCGAGTCATGACGGATCCTCCCCGTCGCGCCAGACCGCCTGGCCGCCGACCCACGTTTCGTGGATGTGGACATCCGGCAAATGCTTCGGATCCACTTCAAGGGGATCGTCGGACAGCACGACGAAGTCCGCCAGGTTGCCGACCTCAAGTCGCCCCTTGAACGAGGCCTCACCAGCGGCATGAGCCGAACCGATGGTGTAGATCGCGAGGGCTTCCCGTGCACTGATCTGCTGCGACGCTCCAAGGACTCGCCCAGCAGTTCGCCCTGCTGTGGAGAGCCGTGTGACGCAGCTGGCAAGTCCGAGCAAGGGCTCGAAGGGCCCGCATGGGAAGTCGCTCGAGCCGGCCACAGCGACACCCGCATCCACCAGGCTGCGGTGCGCGAACATCCGCTCCAACCGGTCCGCGCCGTAGTAGTCGAGGAGCTTGTCGCCGTGGAAAGCCACATAGCTGCCGAACGGAACCGCGATGGCATCCAGGGCCTTCATCCGGGCCAGAATCTCCGCATCCACCATGCTGCAGTGTTCGATCCGGTGCGCGGTCTTGATTGTCGGGTGTGCCGCCCGTGCCTGTTCGAGGGCATTGAGAACGAGCTTGATCGCCTGGTCGCCGTTGGCGTGGATCGCAAGCCGCGAACCTGCAGCGTGCACGCGGAACGCCAGCTCGTTGAGCTCATCGGTATCCACCGTCTGAATACCGTGATCATCGGTGCCTTCGAAAGGTTGCTCGACCAGGCAGGTGCCACCGGCGACAGCACCGTCCGCGAACGCCTTGACACCTCCGATCCGGAGCCAGTTGTCGCCGAAACCAGTGCGCAGCCCGGCAGCGTGGAACGTGTCGACATGCCGGTAGGTGAGTAGCGCGTTGACCCTCGTCGTGAGCTCGCCGCGCTGATGAGCCTCCTGCAGCAGCGACAGCTCGGTCGGGCCGACCATCGCGTCGCCGACGCTCGTGATTCCCGCGGCGTTCAGCACCCGGAGAGTGCCTTTCAACCGCGCCAATGCCGCTTTGCGGTCCTGATCGTGCAGTACCGGGCGCCCTCGTGACAGTGACGGGTACGCCAGGTCGAACAACGCCTGTTCGTGCACCACCCCGGTGAGGTGACCTGCAGCGTCTCTGGTGAGCTGGCCGCCGGGTGGCGCGACGCTGTCGTCGGACAGCCCCGCTGCGGCGAGGCCTGCCGAGTTCAGCACACCCCAGTGCGCACCGATGTTGATCAAAAGCACCGGGTGGGCATCGGTGACCTCGTCGAGATCAGACCGAGTCAGAGGCGTGCCGCCGGTGGACCGTCCGTGATCGTAGCGCGTCCCGAGCAGCCACTGTCCAGGAGGTGTGTCGCGAGCGCGGATCCTGAGCATCTCAAGAAGATCCGCCCGGGAGCTGGCCGCGGACACATCGACGCCCCGCTGGTTCGCGGCAGTCATGGTCGGATGCTGGTGGGCGTCGTTGAAGCCAGGAACGATCGTTGTGTCCCCGAAGTCGACGACGTCGGCTCCGGGCATGCGGCGGCGCAGGTCACCGAGGTCACCGACATCGACGACCCACTCGCCCTGGATAGCCAGAGCAGGCCGAGCCGTGTTCACATACGGCTCGTCGGCCATGGTGACGATCCGGTGGGCAGTGACCAGGACCGGTGGTTGTCCAGCGCTCGCCACAGCACCTCCCACGACAGCGGTCGATGCCTGGCATGCTGCCTCGGAAACCCGTCGAGCACCAGCCCCAAGACCAACGTCGTAGATCTTCAGGCCGCCTCCCGCTCGTGATGACCCGCCGGCGGTGCGGCACGCGACGGAAATCCCGGGAACGGCGTGGTCGTGCCCCTGAATGCGCGGAGAATCGCACGCGGCACCGCTGTTCCTCGCCTGCTGCCGAGCTCCATCTCGGCGATCAGGTCTTCCAACCTGCAGCGGTTCCTGTGCTGCATCGCCTCGACCAGGAGGGCTTCGGTCACTGCCCAGGTCTGCCAAGTGCGGGCGCCATCCATGACGGCACGCACCGGTGGTGCGACAGGAATGCCGTCGACGAGAACGGGTTCCGGTAGACGGGTGGTCCGTTCGAAGTTCGTTCCGGGATAGCTCTGGATCTTCCGGCTGTGCGGGATCAGGACGTGAATGTCCGCATCTTCCGGAGGAGTTCCCAGCCCGAGGAGGCGAGCGGCTTGGAGGCCGGTGATCACAGCATCGGGTCCGGCACGCAACAGTGCCGCGTTGATGCGATCTTTGACCGTCGGCGGCCCCGGCACGACGAGTAGAACACCGGGAGCGAGTCGCATCCAAGGACCGCCGGGGCGGGCCCGGCGATAGGACGTCGACTGCGAGACTCCGAGCTTCTCCAGTTCGACGACGCGGAATACCCGCCGGCCGTTGGACGGCAGGACTGAGTTCGTGGTGATCGTTGTACGCATGCGGAGCACTATCCCGGGAGCGGAGGCCGGGGCATTTGATTTTGCCTACCTTCGGCCCCGTGTCGGGCTCGACCATTCCACGTACGCTTCCACGCCTCGTCGAGCATGGGAACTTTCCTGTCATCCGGTGAAAGGAAAGTTCCCATGCTTCCCATTCTGCGGCTCGGTCGCAGGGGCGAATTCCGACGAAGTCAACAGCTCGCGCCAAGGTAGTTCTCAGCTTCGCGCGGCACGGTTGACGGCATGACAGCAGCTGGTTCCGGCGGATCGCCGGAGTACGGAGATGGCACGCAACACACGCCGGGGCCGGAAACCGCTCCCACTGCATCATTCGGCCCCGCGCCTGGACCGCTGCCGGGCGAAGCGAGCACCTACCCGGCCAATCCTCGAACAGGTGAGCCACGACGTTGGAAAGGCGTGGTCGCGGCCGCGCTGATCGCTGGAGTGGTCGGAGGGGGTGTGGGGGTCGGAGGCGGGATGCTCATTGCTGACGGTGGAGGCGCCAACTCCGCGATCACCCAGCGCGATCCTGTCACCGGCACCCAGGTCAACGCACAGGCCGGCACCGTGCAGTTCGCCGCGGGCAAAGCGTCATCGAGCACAGTGGACATCGCCGTTCGCGGAGCCCGAAGCGGTTCGGAAGGGACCGGCGTGGTGCTCACTCCGGATGGCTATGTGCTGACCAACAACCACGTGATCGGTTCAGGCGGCGAGATCACGGTCACCTTGCCCGATGGGACAACGCGGACCGCGAGCGTCGTGGGCACTTCGCCCTCCTACGACCTGGCGGTGATCAAACTCAACGGCGCCAGCGGGCTCACACCTGCGGAGCTCGGCAAATCTTCGACGCTGGCGGTCGGGCAGCCCGTCGTCGCGATCGGCTCCCCGCTGGGGCTGGAAGGAACGGTGACCTCAGGCATCGTCAGCGCCCTGAACCGAACTGTCGATGTGCAGGGGGAGAACGGTCGGCCCGTCATCTACAACGGTATTCAGACCGATGCTTCGATCAACTCCGGCAACTCGGGCGGCCCGCTGGTGAACCTGGACGGCCAAGTGATCGGCATCAACACCAGCATCGTGTCCAACAGCAAGGCGTCCGGAAACATCGGATTGGGATTCGCGATCCCGATCGACACGGCAAGCCGTGTCGCCAACGAGCTCATCAGCGGTGGGGTGGCGACGAAGCCTCAACTTGGTGTCACCGGTACAAACGGCCAGTCGGGCGCGCCGACCATAAGTTCCGTCGTTCCCGGTTCTGCCGCGGACAAGGCGGGGCTCAAAGCAGGGGAGACGATCGCCAAGGTCGGCAACCGGGCTGTCAGCAGCTTCTCGGACCTGGTGGCCCAGATCAGCTCCAACGCACCTGGCTCGAAGATCAACCTCACGGTGGCGGACTCCGCCGGTGGCAACCAGCGGCAGGTCGAGGTGACCTTGGGTAGCGAACAGGACAAGGCCGCTGAAACAGTCGACGATTCGTTGTTCCAGCAGCAGACCCCCAACCCCTACACCTCGCCGAACGGTGGGCTGCAGGGCGACAGGTAGGCGTGGGGAAGGGGACTTTCGTGCGGACGTGACAGGAAGGTTCCCATGCTGCAACGGCTTAAGCGGTGCGGCGAATCCACCACTGCATGGCGTACGCGACCAGCCTGATCAGCGCCTGCTTGGTGGATTCGCGGTTTCGCGCGTCGCAGGTCACGATCGGGACGTCGGGCGGAATCGCGATGGCCTCGCGCACCTCCTCGACCCGGTGCAGCAAGGTTCCGTCGAAGCAGTTGAGCCCCACGATGTAGGGCAGCCGCCGGTCTTCGAAGAAGTCGATGGCCGAGAAGCAGTCCGCGAGGCGCCGGGTGTCGACGAGCACCACGGCGCCGATCGCGCCCCGGACCAGGTCGTCCCACATGAACCAGAAGCGTTGCTGGCCGGGGGTGCCGAACAGGTAGAGGATCAGATCCGAATCCAGCGACAGCCGGCCGAAGTCCATGGCGACCGTCGTGGTGCTCTTGTTCGGGGTCGCGTGCAGGTCGTCGATGCCCTTGCTGGCCTCGGTCATCACGGCTTCGGTGGTCAGCGGCACGATCTCCGACACCGAACCCACGAATGTCGTTTTGCCGACTCCGAAGCCACCCGCGACGACGATCTTCGCCGAGGTCGCGGTCGTGGACCGACCGGTGTGCACAGGTCGGGGTCGCGTTTCAGGAGTCATGTCTGCCCACCTCAGTAATCGAGTCAAGCTGGCGTCTTGCGGTTGCGCGCACCTCCACGAGACCCGCGCTGCGGAGTTCAAAGGCGGCGAAGCCCACTCAGAACCCTCTCCATCAGCAACAAGTGCGACGTGCTGCCGTTTTCGTTCACTGTCTGGTGCACGGTCAGGAGGCCGATGTCGGCCATGTCGCCGAGCAAGACCTTCGCCACGCCGAGCGGAACGTCGAGCAGGGCAGCGACCTCGGCCACCGAACGCGGGTGCCGACACAGTTCGGCGATGGAATGGTGTTCGAGCCGCTGCAGCCGCGCCGGGTGGCACGACTCGCTGGTGGACACCAGGGTTTCCAGTTCCAGACGGTGATTCGATCGCGTGCGCCCGCCGGTCCAGGCATACGGCCGGATGTAGGTCGCTGCGATTTCGGGCTCCTGAGGGCTGGCTTCCTCGGGTGCCGACATGGCCGGCGCTTCAGCCGGTTCGGCCGACGGCCAAGGCGGATCCGCCGCAGGTTGTGGAGGGCCCTGCGGCTCCGGTTCGTCGCGCGCACGCTTGCGGCGTCGCCCGCGGCGGCCACTGTCGAGGGTGAACCGGTTGAAGACCTCGGCCATGGCGTCAGCTTCGGGCGACTCTCGGTCGTCCCATCGGTGCCGCCCGGACGCGTCCGGACCTGTGCTCATGCCGTCCTCACACCGACTGACCGGTCATCACACGATTCGTTCCCTGCAACTGGGAGCGCAGTTCCGGGGTCAGGATCTGGCCGACTCGTTCCACCAGCAAGGCCATCTCGTAGGCGATCAGACCCATGTCGCAATGTGGCGCGGCCAGGACCGTCAGGCACGAACCGTCGCTGATCGCCATCTGCAGCATGAGGCCGCGTTCCATTTCGACCACGGTCTCGTTCACGGTCCCGGCTTCGAAGCAGCGCGCCGCGCCCTGGGTGAGGCTGAGCAGCCCCGATGCGACCGCTGCGAGTTGGTCGGCCCGGTCGGTGGGCAGTTTCGCGGACGCGGTCAGCAGCAGCCCGTCGGCTGAGACGACCACGGCGTGCGCCACGCCCGGGACTCGTTCGGTGAAGTCCGTGACCAGCCAGCCGAACTGGTTCGGCTGGGAATTGTGGGCGTTCATCGGCCCTCCTGTCCTCTGCACTGATTCGGGTTGTCACGGGCGCTAGTCGGCCGAGTGCGAGTCGCGGAGGCTGTGCTTGCCTTCGCGGACCCCGCGCTGGAAGCTGGCCAGCCGTCCACGCATCACGTCCGCATCGCGGCGCGGCTTGACGTCCGGCTCAGTGGCCGTTCCCGGGACCAGTTGGGCTCTCGGGGTTCGCCGGGGAAGCCCGGCAGTCGTGTAGTCGGCGGTTTCCTGGTCGAGCAGCGACTCGGGGTCCGGGACGCCGTTGGTGCCGTTGTTGGCGTGCGGATATGGGTCAGGCTGCACGGCTCCCGTCGGCGCGGCGCTGTTGCGCGAGGTCAGCTGCTGGCGGTGGCGGCCACGTCGAACACCGGCCTGGAAGCTCGCCAGCCGGCCGCGGGCGGCGTGCGGATCGCGGGGCGGGCGCGCGCGCCCGCCCGACTCCGTGTCGGCGCTGCCGGCCACCAGGTTCGCCTGCGGAACTCGAAGCGGAAGACCCGCCGCGGTGTAGTCGGAAGGTTCTGCCGCCGCGACTTCCTCGGCCCGCTGCCGGGCCTGGTCATTCGCGAAGGTCCACGAGCTCTGGCCACCATGGCCGTTGGTCCGGGCGGGCTGAGAGGAAGGGAACCTTCCTGTCGCCGGTGGCAGGAAAGTTCCCTTGCCGTCACCCTCCGCCAAGGGGGCGGGCCATTGGATGGCGGGGCGGGTGGCGTCGTTTGGGGTCGCCTGGAACCACGCGGACGCGAGATCGTCGAAGATCGGCGTCGGGGCCTTCGCGCCGTTGTGGTGCTCGGCGGCCTGTACGGGCTCGCGGGGGATCTCTTCGGTGTTGAAGGCGTCTGCGGGCGGCACCTGCGGCGCGCCGTTGCCCGGGGAGCGGAACAGGTGGAAGCCGTTGCGCACCAATTGGCGCTGGCCGGCCGCGTCCTCTTCGGCCGCCTCCCAGTCGAACTCCTCCACCAGCGTGTCGGCGGTGCGGATGTTGGGCACTATGCCGTTGGTCCGCTGGACCGGTGCCGAGGGCGCGGCGTCCACCAGCAGTTCCGGCCCGAGGCCGACCGCGACGCACAACCCGGTTGTTTCCGGGCCGGGGCGCAGCTCCACCCGGATGCCGTGGCGGGCGGCGAGCCGGCCGACCACGAAAAGGCCCATGCGCCGGGATGTCGACGACTTGATCTCCTCGTCGCCGGTCAGCCGCTGGTTCACGGCCACGAGCTCGTCCTGCGACATGCCGATGCCGCGGTCGAGGATGTCGATGCCCAGCGACCCGTCGCCGCGCCGCTGCCCGGAGACGACGACCTGAGTTTCCGGCGCCGAGAAGTTCGCCGCGTTGTCGAGCAGTTCCGCCAGCAGCCGCACCAGGTCGCTCGCGGCGTATCCGACGATCTTGACGTCCGGCAGCGGCTGGACGATCACCCGCGGGTAGTGCTCGATCTCCGACACCGCGGCCCGGATCAGGTCCGCGGGCGACGTCGGCTGCGTGAACCGCCGGGCGGGGTCTGCACCCGAGAGCACCATGAGGTTCTCGTTGTTGCGGCGCATCCGGGTGGCCAGGTGGTCCAGCTGGAACAGGGTCGCCAGCTGGTCGGGGTCTTCCTCGTCGCGTTCGAGCTGCTCGAACAGCCGCAGCTGCCGCTCCAGCAGGCCCTGGCTGCGCCGCGACACGTTGATGAACGAGTCGCTGTAGCTGCGGCGGAGTTCGGCCTGCTCGGTGGCGAGGTTGACGGCCTGGATGTGCACGTCGTCGAACGCCCGCGCCACATCGCCGATCTCGTCGGCGGTCTCCACCGGCACCCGCTCGACGCGGGGGCGGGTGGCGTGACCGGCGCGGATGTCGGCGACCGCCTGCGACAGCTGGTAGTTAGCGGTGTCCAGCGCACTGCGCCGCAGGACGTCGAGCGACCCGAGCAGGTGCCGGGCGACCACGACGACGACCGCGCCGGCGGCCAGCAGAGCCGACAGCAGGATCACCGACTCCAGCCCCGCCATGTTGCTCGCGTTGTCCTGCAGTGAGAACGCGGTGTCGTGCAGCTGCTGATCCAGGTGGTCTTGAAGCGCGTTGAGCTCGCCATGAGCCGTCCGGGACTGGTCCTTCCACACCGCTGCCGACACCAGTGCCGTGGAGAGCCGCGACTTCGTGTTGTCGCGCTCGGCCATCGCCAGCTGCACCGAGGTTTCCCTCGCCGGGACCTCGGGCTTCGCGTACAGCTGGTCGTAGCGCATCCGCTGCTGAGGGGTGGCGGCCGCGCGGAACTCCTTGACCGCCGAGGTGCGGCGGGATTCGCTGGCCGCGAGCCGGGCCAGGTTGTCGGTGCTGAAACCGCCGCGGGTCAGCCCGGTGAGCACCAGGGCCTGCTGGAGCTGCATTTCCTCGCTGATCTGCCCCAGCTCGTGCGCGGTGGTGGCCGTGGACACGAGTTGCGACGACGAGATCTGGCTGATCAGCGTGCGGTCGAGCGCCATCAGCACGCCGATGAGCTCGGTGTAGGTGTTGATCGTCACCCCGGGATCGGCGTGACCGCCCAGCACCTGCTGTCGGACCGGCGCGAGCGCGGTGAGACGCCGGTCGGTTTCCTGCCGGGCGAACCGGACCGCCTCGCTGTCCGGGGTGGCCCGCAGCCGCTGGCGCATGTCGTCCAGGGCCCGGTCCGTGGCGGTGAAGCGCTCCTGCACCTCCGGAGCGGAAACCGGCCCGCGCACCAGGAACTCGGCGGCCTTGCTGCGTTCCTGCTGCAGGCCGTCGGTGGCCGCGCGCACCGCGCTGCCGGTCGAGACCAGCCGGTCCAGCTTGGCGTATTCGTCGGCCTGGTTGATCTGGCTGCGGATCTGCAGCACGCCGAGCGCCAGGGCGAAGATCACCGGAACGAGCACGACGGCGGCGATCTTGGTGGGTAGTTTCCAGTTGCGCCACGTGGTGATCCGCTCGGCGACCTTCGGTGTGGTGCTGGACCACCTGGACGCCCGGGGCGCGTTCGCGGCCGGATTTTCGAGTCCGCTGCTCACGACGCAGTCCTTTCCCGCGCAGTCGAGGTGTTCACCGACGGCGCGTTCGTGTGGTGGGCAGCCTGGGCCCGTCTGTGGTGTGCGCGGCAGGTTCTTGCAGGGCTGGCGGCGCTGCGTGCGGCCGGTTTTCGCCGGTGGCCGGTGCTGTCGTCGATACCGGCGTCCGGAGCCTGCGATGTCGGGGGTGATCGCGGCCGCACCGGATTCGTCTTCGCCGGGTGTCGGTTTTGAGAACCCTACCGCAATGAAATGATCTTCCTCTGTTCTCGAATTCGGCTGGCTGACCTGCTGATTCCATGTCGATGGAGATCATTTTCGCTGGGGTGACGGTTGATCTTGACAATCACGAACACTGATCGTGTTCGGCTGGGCGATCTTCAGAAGTGCTTTTGTCGCCCGATAGGTAGATGTTGGGGCTACGAATGACTTTTTCGTTGCAGAGCCGCGCCGAGATTTCGCCCGGTCGACCGTCCTGCGCGTCGAGTGCCTAGTTGACCTGCTGAAAGTTGCCGTGGCTCAGGGATTTTCGGTTTGCCGAGGGCGGTTTCGGTGGCGCCGCACATGGGGTCGGCACGGCAAAACGACCACATACCGTGATCGGTGAATTCATCAATGTGTGTGCTGTGTCGCTGCGCATGTCGGTGCTGCGGCATTCGCTGGCTAGACTTCCGAATCGGTTGGCAGCGCGGGCAGCGCGGTTCGCCGACGCCCTGGATCCGAGAACTCTCGATTAAGCCGGATCGAATGAGAGCCAGGGCGCTCGGCCACGGAGCACTGGGGAACTCCGAAGCATCGGCCGAAACCACGTCGATGCAGCTCGACTGCTTGGAAGGACGCATGCCCAACGCAACCCAGCCACCGCCGCCGCGAACGCCCGGGGGCGAGCCCGCGACGCCGGCAACCTTCGGCCAGATCGACAAACCGGCACCCCGCGCCCACCGGCCGGCGCCGGACTACACCGCCATCGCGCGAAGCCCCGAATTCCTCGATCTCCGAGCCAGGCTGCGCCGCTTCGTCTTCCCGATGACCGCGGTGTTCCTCCTCTGGTACCTCGGATACGTCGTCCTCGCCGCCTACCTGCCGGATTTCATGAGCATCCGGCTCTTCGGCGAGGTCAACGTCGGCCTGGTCATGGGCATCGGCCAGTTCGTGACCACGATCCTGATCACCGCCCTCTACCTCAAGTACGCGGCGCGCCAGATCGATCCGCGCGTCGTGGCGCTGTACCGGGAAGCGACCGGGGAGGACCCGCGATGATCAACGCCAACCCGGTGCTCAACATGAGCATCTTCGGGGTGTTCGTGCTGCTCACCCTGTACATGGTCTACCGCGTGAGCAGCTCCGGCACGGCCACCGACTACTTCGCCGCAGGAGGCCGGTTCACCGGTGCGCAGAACGGCATCGCGCTCTCCGGGGACTTCCTGTCGGCGGCGTCGTTCCTCGGGATCGCCGGGGCGATCGCGGTGCACGGCTACGACGGGTTCCTCTACTCGATCGGCTTCCTCGTGGGCTGGCTGGTGAACCTGTTGCTGGTCGCCGAGCTCCTGCGCAACACGGGCCGCTTCACGATGGGCGATGTACTGAGCTTCCGGATGCGGCAACGCCCGGTCCGCGCGGCCGCCGCAGTGTCCACATTGGTGATCTCCTTCGTCTACATGATCGCCCAGATGGCCGGCGCGGGCAGCCTGGTGGCACTGCTGCTCGACGTGCACAGCTCGGGCGGTCAGGCGCTGGTGATCGGCGGCGTGGGCCTGGTGATGATCGTCTACGTGCTGGTCGGCGGCATGAAGGGAACCACCTGGGTGCAGATCATCAAGGCGGCCATGCTCATGCTGTGCGCGGCCATGATGACCCTGTTCCTGATGGGCAAGTTCGGCTTCAGCCTGACCTCGCTGCTGCAGCACGCGGCGGAGCAGAACCCGTTGGGGGACCGGATCTTCTCGCCCGGTGCGAAGTACGGCCAGAGCGAAGTGACCAAGCTGGACTTCGTGTCGCTGTCCCTGGCCTTGGTGCTGGGCGTCGCCGGGCTGCCGCACGTGCTGATGCGGTTCTACACCGTGCCCAACGCTCTGCAGGCGCGGCGTTCCGTGGTCTGGGCAACCTGCACGATGGCGTTGTTCTACCTGTGCACGCTCGTGATCGGCTACGGAGCGGGAGCGGTCAACGGCACCGAGGCGATCCTCTCGGCTCCCGGTGGCGAGAACTCGGCCGCGCCGCTGCTGGCGTACCGCGTCGGAGGCACGGTGTTGCTGGGCGTCGTCGCAGCGGTCGCCTTCGCTACCATCCTCGCCGTTGTCGCCGGGCTGACGCTGACCGCGTCCGCCTCCTTCGCCCACGACGTCTACGCCAACATCGTGAAGCGCGGCAAGGCGGATCCCGACTCGGAGGTGCGGGTCGCCCGCCTGACGGCGCTCGTGATCGGTGCCGCGTCGATCCTCGGCGGCATCCTCGTCAACGGGCAGAACATCGCGTTCCTGGTGGCGCTCGCGTTCGCGTTCGCGGCTTCGGCGAACCTGTCGACGCTGCTGTTCTCGCTGTTCTGGCGGCGGTTCAACACCCGCGGCACGCTGTGGGGGATCTACGGCGGGCTGATCTCGTGCACGGTTCTGGTCGTCTTCTCGCCGGTGGTCTCGGGATCGCCGGACTCGATCCTGCCGGGCGTGGACTTCGCGTGGTTCCCGCTGAGCAACCCCGGGATCGTGTCGATCCCGATCTCGTTCCTGTGCGGCTACATCGGCACGCTGCTCGGAGGAGGCCAAGTGAGCGAGAAGCGAACCGCAGAGATGGAAGTCCGTGCCCTCACCGGCATCGGCTCGTCCTGACGTGGAGCATGGGAACCTTCCTGTCACTTTTGACAGGAAGGTTCCCATGCTCGCGCCGGGGCGATCGCAACCTCAGGCGAACCAGCCCATCACGCGATCCCAGAAAGACGCAGTCTGCTCAGGGGTATGGGCGTCGTGATGGTGTGTGGTGGCTGAAGTCGTGGCCGCAGGCCGCTGCCCCTCAAGGGCGCTGGTCTGTGCGGTTCCCTTCTGGCCGAAGACCACGTCGGAGCAGGAGTAGAAGGCCTCGGGGCTGTCAGTGCGCTGCCAGATCGTGTAGCACGTGCTGACCTGTCTTGCCCTCGGGGATCTTCGCGGCGATCGAGTACCCTTCCGCGGTTTCCGGCGGGCTGTCGACATCCGCGACCATCACCAGATCGCCCCAAGCCAGCGGCTTCGACGAGTCCCAGCCGTCCTTGGTGATGAAGACTGGAACCCGCCCTGGTGCTTGGCAGTGGCCTTGAATTCGAGGTCGACGTCGCCGGTCTGCAGCTGAGTGGTCGGCCATGCCGTGGCCGGGGCGTCGAAACCCGAGTACATCGGATTGTTGGCGCTGCAGAACTTCGCATCCGGGATCAGTTCCTGGTGCCGGCCGTTGGCGTCGCCGATCCGGTTGCTCATCCAGTCGTAGATCGGGGCGGAACCGTTCTCAGTGACGACTCCCTTGCATCCCTCCGAGTCGGGGCCCTCGGCTCCTTCTAGAAAGCAGGTGTAGGCGCGGCCGGCAGGTGCCTGCATGTCGCCGTGGGCGAAGGCGGCCTGCGGGGCAAGCAGGGCGCCGATGACGGACAAGCCACCAAGAGCAGCGGCTGCGGCTGGCTTGTGGCACACGTTCACGTCGAGTCTCCTCGTTGTCCGCCGGTGAAGACGTCGGCCGCGAGCGGCGCGCATCGATCACCGGTGCATCGTTTCGGGGTGAACAGATGCTGACTCGGCAGACGAGGCGAGTCCACTGTGAAAATTCTATTCGTGCTTAGTGAAAATTATTGGTTCGCCGATCGTCTTTGCAGGTGAGGGGCAGTGTGCTGCTGTCTGAAATGAATGTGTAAAGGAATCTGACATAGGCGATAAACGAGTCTTAATCGGGACTTCGGGGAATCTGCGGGTCGAATTTTCGATGCGGACCTTTTTCGATTCTTAATTTTCCCTGAAGTGAAACGATGCCGCGAGTCGCCCAATGGCGGGCAAGTGCGCCTGCCGGGGGTTGTGGCAGAAAGGTTCCCATGCAGCGGCCTGCTAGCTCGTGTGGCTCCAGGGGGTCTAGGAGTTGGAGCATGGGAACCTTCCTGTCACTGGCGCGACAGTCCTCGGGTCTCTTCAGTGCGGGATCGGGATCTCGAAGTGGACGGAATGGCTGTGCTGCTCGTCGCCACGCGCGTCGTAGATCTCCTTCGCCACCGCGCGCCAGAAAGGCTCGGCGCCTTCGATCGCCGGGTTGGTGTGCAGGTAGATCGCGGAGTAACCTGCTGTGTCGGCGACGAAGTCGCAAGCCATCGCGACCAAAGCGCGTGCAAGACCGTGCCGGCGGTGTGCCCTGGCGACGTAAACCCTGAACAGTTGAGCGGTCTCGCCGCTCGGGTAGCGGTCGGCGATCCACTGTGGATGCGGCGGACTGCTGGGGCCGTTGGACCGCACCGCCGTTGTTGCCGCGACCTCGCCGTCGCGGACCGCGACGTACAGGGCGTGCCGAGGATTCTGCAGATACGTGGGCTCGATGTTGACGACGTCCGAGTGCCATTTCGAGTCGTAACCGTGCCCGAACTCGTTGTAGAAGGTGTCGAGCATGACCTTCCGTGCGCCATCAACGTCGGATGGCCTGGCGGCGCGGACGGTGTACTCGCCGATGCGGTGTTCGATGTTGTGCTGCATCGCGTCCTCTCCGGGCGGTCGGTGATGCATGTTCGTTCGTTCCTGGGCGGCAGGAAGATTCCCTTGCTGCGGCTCTGGGCCACCCAGTGCCGTACCAGTAGGGCAATGATAATCATTTTCAACCTGACCGCAGGCGGTAGCCCCCGTTTGAGCTGGGATGTCGGGGTTGATTGGCAGGAAAGTTCCCATGCTGTCGCCCGCCACGGCGGGTTGACGGTGGTTGGGGGCGAGATTACGTTGGACGGCTGTTGTGGTCAGACCGTATGTCCAGTGAGGGGTTTGATGAATCTCCACGCGTTGCTGGGCGAGCGGACGCGGGATCGTGGGCCGGTCCGAGTCGGCGTGATCGGGGCGGGGAAGTTCGCCTCGATGTTTTTCACCCAGGCGTTGAGCACCGAAACCATGCACGTCGTCGGCATCGCCGACCTCTCGCCGGAACGAGCTCGGGCCGCGTTGCAGCGAACCGGCTGGCCCGCCGAGCGCTACGCGGCCGCTAGCTTCGGCGAGGCATTCCGCAGCGGTAGCACGCATGTCACCGACGATGCCGACGCGTTGATCGATGCTCCGGGGCTGGAGGTGGTCCTGGAGATCACCGGCGACCCCATGGCAGGTGTGCGCCACGCGGTTCGCGCGATCGACGCCGGTCGGCACGTCGTCATGGTCAACGTCGAGGCCGACTGCATGGTGGGGCCGCTGCTCGCGGAGCGGGCTCGCGCGGCAGGGGTGGTCTACTCGATGGCCTACGGCGACCAGCCCGCCCTGATCTGCGAGCTCGTCGATTGGGCTCGCACAGCGGGTTTCGACGTGGTGGCCGCGGGCAAGGGAACGAAGTACCTGCCCGAGTACCACGAATCGACTCCGGACACGGTGTGGGAGCATTACGGCTTCACACGGGAACAGCTGGATCGCGGGGACTTCAACCCGAAGATGTTCAACTCGTTCCTGGACGGTACGAAATCGGCCATCGAGATGGCGGCCGTCGCCAACGGCACCGGATTGGTGCCGCAGGACGAAGGTCTGCTCTTCCCGCCCTGCGGAGTCGACGACCTGTCAACGGTGTTCCGGCCCGCCGAGATCGGGGGCCGGCTGACCCGCCGGGGCACCGTCGAGATCGCCTCCAGCCTCCACCACGACGGCACCGACGTCGCGCGAGACCTGCGCTGGGGCGTCTACGTCACCTTCGAAGCGCGCACCGACTATGCGGTCCAGTGCTTCGCCGAATACGGCGTGCGCACGGATGAGACCGGGCGCTACGGCTCGCTCTACCGGCCATACCACATGATCGGACTGGAACTGGGCATTAGCATCGCTTCGGCCGCCGTGCGCGGAGAGGCGACCGGGTGCCCGACGGCCTTCCGAGGAGACGTCGTCTCCGTTGCAAAACGTGCGCTGAAGGCCGGGGAAGTCCTCGACGGCGAGGGTGGCTACATGGTTCACGGCAAGCTCGCCCCGGCAGAGATGTCGCTGAAGGTCGGTGCGTTGCCGATGGGATTGGCCAGCGGCGTCAAGCTGCGCAACGACATTCCCCAGGGCGGTGTCGTCGGCTGGGATGACGTCGAAGTGGATGACTCGGCGCTGGCGGTGCAGTTGCGGCGTGAGCTGGAACGAACGATGCGCGGATGACGGCGGGCAGGGGCGAGCTGCGCCCGTAGAGTGGGGCGGTCTCCGGGAGCATCGCAGGAAAATCGAGGAGGAGCGTGAGTTCCGCAAGCCAGAGCTCGTGGGAACCGGTGCGCAAGGTGCGCACCTACGAGCAGGTCATGGCGCAGATCGAGCAGCGCATGCTGGACGGGTTGCTCGCACCCGGTGACAGGCTGCCCAGCGAACGCGAACTTTCGCAGCTCCTCGGCGTCAGCCGCCCGTCGCTGCGTGAGGCGCTGCGCGTGCTTGAGGCGCTAGGCATCGTCGAAGTTCGGCCTGGCCGCGGGCCCGAAGGCGGGACAGTGTTCGTCGGTCACCCCGGTGAAGGGTTCGCTATCCTGCTGAAGATGCAGTTGGCGCTCGGGCACTTCGGCGGCACCGATGTGCTCCGGACTCGCCTGATGCTGGAGGAGTGGGCGGTCGCCGACGCGGCGCGCAACGCTACCGGCGAGGACCACAACGCGCTGCGGAGCATCCTGGACCAGATGGACGCGGCCGATCTGACCGCCCGCGACTTCAACCGCCTGGACACCGAGTTCCACGTGCAGATCGCTGAATCCACCGGAAACTCGCTGGCTTCCTACCTGATGAGTTCGCTGCGCACAGCGATCCAGCGCCAGATGATCGACGCTTACGAGCAGCTGGCCGATTGGCGAGCGACTGCGAAGACGGTGCGCAGCGAGCACCGGAACATCTTGCGGGCCATTGAGGAGCACGACGCCCTGCGGGCCGTCGAACTCGTTCGCGACCACATCAACGACTTCTACGAGACCGGATCTTTTACCGGCGGTCGCTGATCGCCGGCTCGAACCTGCTGAAGCGGGCGACGTCTTTCAATCCGTGAACTTCGGTCCCGCTCGGATCCCTGGCGCCGAGCAACAGGCGGAGCAGGAAGACCCAGATCACGGCCAGCATCGGAGCCACGACGATCTGGATGTGCGTGGCGGCCCCGGTGAGCTGGAATCCCCAGCTGAACAGGGCAGCCATGACCAAACCGAGCCCAACCTGGACGAAGCGTTGGCCCAACGCCGGCAGGAGACCGGCGACGAACAGGACCAGTGCGATCGAGACCCAGCTCGACACCTCGGCCATCAGGCGCGGCACCGCGACGGCCAGCACCATCGTCGGCGCGAGCACGGCGAGCAGTCGCAAATCGGGGCGCAACGCGCCGCCGGATGCCGCCATGAAGCAGAACATGGCGGTGAGCGCGGCCAACGTCGTCGCCGCGCCGAGCCCCGCCATCGCGCCCATCCCGGCCGCTCCGCCGACGATGACCGCCATCATCAGCAGCAACCCGAGCCGCTTGCCTGCACTCACCGAGGCCTCGCAACCGCCATGGCCCCACCTTATCGACGGCGGCCACAGTGGACAGCTTCAGCAGCGGACGCCACGTCGCGCATCAGGCATTGCCGAGGTGCAGCATGGGAACCTTCCTGTCACCTGGGCGGAAATGTCCTGTTTGGGCTGGAGTATGGGAACCTTCCTGTCAGGCATGGAACATCTCGTCGGCCGTCAGATCCATCCGAAGTGGACCGATTCAGTCGGCCGACTCGTCCTGGGATGGTTCGACGAGCGAATGTTCCAGCTTGGCGAGAAAGCCGGTCAAGGATGAGCGTTCGGTCGCGGTGAGTGCGCTGATCAACTGCGACTCGTGTTCGAGCAGTTCGCGCACGGTGGTTTCGATGAGGCGGTGGCCAGCGTCGGTCAGCCGGACGGCGACCGCTCGGCGCGAGGCCGTGGACGGTGATCGCGAGACCAGCCCGGCTTGTTCTGCCCGGGCGATTCGCTGGGAGACCGCGCCCGGGGTGACCAGTGTCCGGCGGGTGATCTCGCGGGTCGTGAGCTCGTATGGCGGGCCTGCGCGGCGGATCACGCTGAGGAGGTCGAGTGTGGACGGATCGATCCCGAGCCTGCTCAGGGTGCGCCGCCGTTCGTCGGCGAGGACTTTGGCGATTCGCCAGATCGGCGTGATGACCCCGATGGAATCGGTGTCCACGCCGGGAAGTTCGCGTTGCCATGCTCCTGCGATGTTCGCCGTGGGCCACGTGGCGGCCTGGTTGAGCGGATAGTCACCGGCTCCTGGGGTGTTGGACATCTGCCGCCTTCCGAGTTACGTTTAACGCTAAACGTATCAGTTGAGGAGCTTTCAGTGAAGCGCATCGTGCTCGTAACCGGAGGTAGTACGGGAATCGGCAAGGCGGTTGCGGCCAGATTCCGTGCCGAAGGTCACACCGTGATCATCACCGGCCGCAACGCGGAGCGGCTGGCAGCCACCGCGGGTGAGATCGACGTCCGGTCGATCGCCTGCGACGCGACCGATCCCCGGCAGGTGGCGGACCTGGCCGACCGGCTCGGAGAGCATCTCGACGTGCTGGTCAACATGGCCGGCGGCAACACTGACCTGCAGCGGTCCGGGGAGCCGGAAGGTCTCGAGGAGGTGATGGCCGCGTGGCGGGAGAACCTGGACGCCAACCTGCTCAGCGCCGTCGCGACCACGACGGCCGTGCTCGACAAGCTCCGGCCGGGCGGCGCCATCATCAACATCGGTTCCATCGGCGCCGAATACGCCTCTACGTCTTACGGGGCGGCGAAGGCGGCGCTGGCGGCCTGGAACGCGGGCCTGTCCGCGCAGGTGGGGCCGAAGGGGCTGACGGCAAATCTGATCGCGCCCGGCTACATCGAGGCAACCGAGTTCTTCCACGGGCAACTCGGCGAGCAGAAGCGAGCCGCCCTGATCGACGCCACCCACAACGGCCGTGCGGGACGTCCGAGCGACATCGCCGAAACGGTGCACTTCCTGGCGTCCGAAGGTGCAGGCCACATCACCGGGCAGACCCTGCACGTGAACGGCGGCGCTTACACCACCAGATGAGCGCCGCGTCGATGTTGCTTGCCGCATAACGAAATCGGGTCCTGGTGAGTGAAACTCGCCAGGACCCGATTTCGGTGCGCCCTCGACAGGACTCGAACCTGTGACACCTGCCTCCGGAGGGCAGTGCTCTATCCGCTGAGCTACGAGGGCTTGTCGCTGCGGACGATCGTTAGCTTAGCGCACCCGGCGGGCACTCTTCGACGGGGGTCAGTTTGCCGCTGTCCCGCAGTTCACCGCGTCTTCGTGGCGAGGTTGGAGCACGGGAACTTTCCTGTCGCCGATGACAGGAAAGTTCCCATGCTCGCATCCCGGCAAGCGGGAGGGCCTGACTTGACGCGTGCACTCATGCATACTTCACTATGTATCGGAGAGAGACGACTGAGGAGGACGGTCGATGGGTCAGGGGCATGGGCACGGCTCGGCCGCCGATGCGGTCAGCGCATCCGGTCGCTACGTGCGGCGGTTGGCCGCATCGTTCGCGATCTTGCTCGCGTTCTTCGTCCTGGAAGCGGTGGTCGGGTTCCTCACGTCATCGCTGGCGCTGCTCTCCGACGCCGGGCACATGCTCACCGACGTGCTCGGCGTCGGCATGGCGCTGGCCGCGATCACCGCCGCCCGGCGACCGGTCGAGGGCAAGCGGACCTTCGGCCTCTACCGGATGGAAGTGCTCGCCGCGCTCGCCAACGCCGTGCTGCTGTTCGGCGTCGCGGGCTACATCCTCTACGAGTCCATCGCCCGGTTCCAGGAGCCGCCGGAGGTCGCCGGCGTGCCGATGATGCTGACCGCTGCCGCAGGGCTGGCCGCCAACCTCGTCGTCTTCGCGCTGCTGCGGCGCGGCGCGAACGAGAGCCTGAACGTGCGCGGCGCCTACCTCGAGGTGCTCGCGGACACCATCGGCTCCGTCGGCGTGTTGATCGGTGGCGCGGTGACCTGGGCGTTCGGTTGGTACCTGGCCGACCCGATCGTCGCGGTCGCTGTCGGCCTGTTCGTGCTGCCGCGCACCTGGAAGCTGGCGCGGCAGGCGCTGCGGATCCTCGTCCAGCAGGCGCCGGAAGGGGTGGACCTGCAGGAGCTGCGGGCCGATCTCGCCGCGCTGCCGTCGGTCACCGAGGTGCACGACCTGCACGTGTGGACCCTCACCTCGGGCATGGAGGTCGCCTCCGCCCACCTCACCACCGGAGCCGGCGCCGACCACGGCGGCGTGCTGGTGGCGGCCCAGCGAGTCCTGGCCGAGCGCTACCAGATCGACCACGCGACCCTGCAGGTCGAGCCCGCCGAATGCGCTCAGCGCTGCCGGGCTTTGACCTGGTGAGGGCCGCCGGGTGACAGGAAGGTTCCCATGCTCGCGCCTCAGCGCAGCGGCTGGGCGCCTCGTTCGGCGAGCATCGAGCGCATGAGGTCGCTCTCGCTGCGCTGGGAGCCGAGCATGTTCTTCCCCAGCTCGCGGACCGCCGGGACCGACGCGTGCGTCGCCCCGTAGTCCGCCATCGGCGCGCCGCCCTCGTGGTGGCGGAGCATCAGCTGCAGGAAGTAGACGTCGAACTCCGGCCCGCGCAGCGACTGCAGCCGCGACATCTCCGCACTGGTCGCCATGCCGGGCATCAGCCCGCCGGACTCCGACTGCGCGGCCGCCGGGGCGCTGTGCTGGTGGCCGCCGTCCTCCGTCATCCACGTCATCAGCGGGCCGACGGCCTGCGCGGACTGGCCCCACAGGCTGAGCCAGCCCTGCATTCGGCCGATCTGGTCGCGCTGGTTGGTCTCGATGTCGAACGCCAGCTGGCGCACGGCGACGTCGGCGGCGTGCTCCCGCGCGAGCGTCGCCATCGTCACCGCCTGCTGGTGATGCACGGACATGTCCTGCGCGAAGCCGACGTCCACCGCCGTCGGCTGCGGTTCGGCGCTGTCGAAGGACGGCACCCGGATCAGCAGACCGAGCGCCGCCCCCAGCAGCAGGAGGACGACCGCCGCCGCGACGGCCACGAAGATGCGGACCGGCAGCGGCCGCCGTGCCTCAGCCGACACGGGTCACTGGCCCATCTCGCCGGTGGCGGCGCTGGCGCCGCGGCCGTCCATCGGGATCGCGTCCGGGCCGGGCGGGGTCGGGTCGAACTTCGGCGGGTTGTTCGTGTCGAACGCGCCCGGGTAGGCCTGGCAGGAGCCGCCGATCTCCGGGTAGACGCCGTTGTTGTTCAGCCGCAGCGCGGTGATGAACTGGTCGATGCGCTGGTCGTCGGCGTTGTCGACCTTGAGCTGGTGGCCCCAGGACTGCAGCGAGATCGCGCTGTCCAGGCCCGGGTACGGCGACATCATCGTGTAGGGCTTGCCGTCGACGCGGGCCTTGAGCCGCTCCAGGCCGGGCTCGCCGACCCGATCCGGGTTGTAGGCGATCCACACCGCGCCGTGCTCCAGCGAGTGCACCATGTTCTCGGTGCGCACCGCCTCCGGGTAGACCACGCCGGTGCAGTCGGCCCAGATGCCGTCGTGCGGGCCGCCGAACGACGGCGTGTGGTCGTAAGCCACCCGCTGGTCCGGGCGGACGTGGATCTGCCCCGGGTAGTCGACGACGGTGACGCCGGGGATGGTCTTCGACGGGTCCGGGTTCTGCGGCGACGGCTTGAACGCCTCGGTGGCCTTCTCCGCTTCGGCCTGGGCCTGCCGGATCGACTCCTGTCCCGACCACCGGCTGTACGCGTACCCGAAGATCACGGCCGCGAAAACCACCACGACGGTGACGCCGGAGATCAGCATCCAGGGGATCGACCGCTGGTGCACCACGGCGCCGCGCACCGCTTTGCTCTTCCTGTTCGCCATGCTCTTCGCAAACCTCGTCTCGCCGAGAACCACCGGGGGATCCGGCCCGTCAGTGTAGAGATTCCGGGCGCCGCGGGTGGCCGTGCGTCCAATGCTCGCCACCACGTTCTCACACCAGAGTGACGAGTTGATCACACGGCGTGTTATCTCCTGCTCGCTCGTCCCCAACCCGTTGGCTGAGCAGCGCGGACGCTTCCTTAGACTGCATAAGGTGACTCCCGCCGCGCTCGCAGAACTGGTCCGCAACACCGCCGTCGAGGTCCTCTCCGCCAGGGACCTGGACACTTCCGTGCTGCCCGAGGCGGTGACGGTCGAGCGACCCCGCAACCCCGAGCACGGTGACTACGCCACGAACGTGGCCATGCAGGTCGCCAAGAAGGTCGGCGTGTCGCCGCGCGATCTCGCGGGCTGGCTCGCCGACGCGCTGACCGGGCTGGACGCCATCGACTCCGTCGACGTCGCCGGGCCCGGCTTCCTGAACCTCCGGCTCGCCGCCGACGCGCAGGGCCAGATCGTGCGCGAGGTGCTCACCAAGTCCGCCGGTTACGGCCGCGGCGAGCTCTACACGGCGCTGAAGGTCAACCTCGAGTTCGTCTCCGCCAACCCGACCGGCCCGATCCACCTGGGCGGCACCCGGTGGGCCGCGGTCGGCGACGCGCTCGGCCGGGTGCTGGCCGCGCAGGGCGCCGAGGTGACCCGCGAGTACTACTTCAACGACGCGGGCGCGCAGATCGACCGGTTCGTGCGGTCGATGATCGCCGCCGCGAAGGGCGAGCCCGCGCCGGAGGACGGCTACGGCGGCGACTACATCGCCGACATCGCCGCGGCCGTGCTCAAAGCCGAGCCGAACGCCCTGGAGCTGCCCGAGGCGGAGGGGCACGAGGCGTTCCGCCGCGTCGGCGTGGGGCTGATGTTCGACGAGATCAAGCAGAGCCTGCACGAGTTCGGCACCGACTTCGACGTGTTCTTCCACGAGGACTCGTTGCACACCTCCGGCGCGGTCGCCGCGTGCGTCGAGGAGATGAAGCAGTCCGGCCACGTGTACTTCGCCGACGGCGCCTGGTGGCTGCGCTCCACCGAGTACGGCGACGACAAGGACCGGGTGCTGATCAAGAGCGACGGCGCGCCCGCCTACATCGCCGGCGACGTCGCCTACCTGCGGGACAAGCGCGGCCGCGGCTTCGACCTGTGCATCTACATGCTGGGCGCCGACCACCACGGCTACATCGCCCGGCTGAAGGCCGCCGCCGCGGCGCTGGGCGATGACCCGGCCGTCGTCGAGGTGCTCATCGGGCAGATGGTGAACCTGGTGCGCGACGGCAAGCCGGTGCGGATGAGCAAGCGCGCGGGCACCGTCGTGACCCTGGAGGACCTCGTCGACGCCGTGGGCGTGGACGCGGCCCGCTACTCGCTGATCCGGTCCTCCGCGGACTCCGCGGTGGACATCGACCTGGACCTGATCAGCAAGCGCACCAACGAGAACCCGGTCTTCTACGTGCAGTACGCGCACGCCCGGCTGTCCTCGTTGCAGCGCAACGCCGCCTCGCTCGGCATCGAGCGCGGACCGGTGGACGAAGCCGACCTGTCGCTGCTCACCCACGAACGTGAGGGCGACCTGATCCGCACCCTGGGCGAGTTCCCGCGCGTGGTGCTGTCGGCCGCCCAGCTGCGGGAACCGCACCGGGTGGCCCGCTACCTGGAGGACGTGGCCGCCGCGTACCACAAGTTCTACGACGCGTGCCGCGTGCTGCAGCCCGGTGACGACCAGGCGAGCCCGTTGACCATCGCCCGGCTGCAGCTGTGCGAGGCGACCCGCCAGGTCCTCGCCAACGGCCTCGGCCTGCTCGGGGTCAGCGCCCCGGACAAGATGTAGGGCGCACGCGAGCAGATGAATGCAACAACGGCCTGCCCATCGGCAGGTCGCGCGAAGGAGCTGTAAATGCGCGCCCATCCCGCCGGGCCGCGGCACGCCGATGTCGTGCTGCCCGGCAACACCGCGGGACCCCTCCCGGTGACCGCGGACGAAGTCGACCTGCTGCACCCGAACGTCTGGCCGCGCAACTGCGAGCGCGGCGCCGACGGCGTCGTCCGGCTCGCCGGCATCGACGTCCGCGAGCTCGTCGAACGCTTCGGCACGCCGCTGTTCGTGCTCGACGAGGACGATTTCCGGTCGCGTTGCCGCGACTACGCCGAGGCGTTCGGCGACCCGGCCGCCGTGCACTACGCGTCCAAGGCGTTCCTGTGCACCGAGGTCGCCAAGTGGGTCGCCGAGGAGGGCTTGAGCCTGGACGTGTGCAGCGGCGGCGAGCTGGCCGTGGCGCTGCGCGCCGGGTTCCCCGCCGAGCGGATCACGTTCCACGGCAACAACAAGTCCGTCGCCGAGCTGGCCGCCGCCGTCGAGGCCGGGGTCGGCTCCGTGGTGCTGGACTCGTTCCACGAGATCGCCCGGCTGGACCACATCGCCACGGAGCGCGGCGTCCGTCAGCACGTACTGGTGCGCATCACGGTCGGCGTTGAAGCGCACACCCACGAGTTCATCGCGACCGCGCACGAGGACCAGAAGTTCGGCTTCTCACTGGCCAACGGGCAGGCCGCCGAGGCGGTGCACCGGGTGCTCAAGGCCGATTCGCTGGTGCTGTCCGGCCTGCACAGCCACATCGGCTCGCAGATCTTCGACGTGGACGGCTTCGAGCTGGCCGCGCACCGGGTGGTCCGGCTGCTCGCCGAGCTTCGCGAGGAGCACGGCGCCGAGGCGCTGGCCAGCGCGTCCACTGTGGATCTCGGTGGCGGGCTGGGCATCGCCTACACCGCCGACGACGATCCGCTGCCGCCCGAGCAGCTGGCGATCCGGCTGCACGAGATCGTCGGCAAGGAAGCCGACAACGCGGGCATCCCCGTGCCCAAGATCGCCGTCGAGCCCGGCCGCGCGATCGTCGGCCCCGGCATGGTGACCGTCTACGAGGTCGGCACCATCAAGGACGTGGCGCTCGGCGGCGACGCGCACCGCAAGTACGTCAGCGTGGACGGCGGCATGAGCGACAACATCCGCACCTCGCTCTACGACGCCGTCTACGACTGCCGGCTGGTGTCCCGCACCGCCGAGGCGCCCGCCGTGCTGTCCCGCATCGTGGGCAAACACTGTGAGTCCGGTGACGTAGTGGTGCGCGACTGCTGGTTGCCGGAGGACATTGCTCCAGGAGACCTGTTGGCAGTCGCCGCCACCGGCGCCTACTGCTATGTGATGGCCAGCAACTACAACCGCCTGCCCAAGCCGCCCGTCGTTGCGGTTCGAGATGGTCAGGCGCGGTTGCTGCTGCGCAGGGAGACCGAGGACGACCTGCTCCGGCTGGAGGTGTGAGTGAGCCAGGACCGTGAACCGATCAGGGTCGCACTCTTGGGGTGCGGGACCGTCGGGACCGAGGTGCTGCGCCTGTTGCAGGACCAACCGGATGAATTCGCCGCGCGGACCGGCGCGCCGATGCTGGTCACCGGGGTGGCGGTGCGCCGCCCGCACAAGCATCCCGACGTGCCCCAGCACCTGCTGACCACCGACGCGCACGCGTTGGTCGAAGGCGACGTCGACGTCATCGTGGAGCTGATCGGTGGTATCGAGCCCGCGCGCTCGCTGCTGCTGACCGCGCTGAAGTCGGGCAAGTCGGTGGTGACCGCGAACAAGGCGCTGCTCGCCGAGCACGGCTCCGAGCTGTACGCGGCGGCGGACGCCTCGGGCGCCGACATCTACTTCGAGGCGGCCGTGGCGGGCGCGATCCCGCTGCTGCGCCCGCTGCGCGAGTCGCTGGCCGGGGACCGGATCAACCGGGTCATGGGCATCGTCAACGGCACCACGAACTACATCCTGTCCGCGATGGACTCCACCGGCGCCGGCTACTCCGAGACGCTGGACGAGGCCGGGCGGCTGGGTTATGCCGAGGCGGATCCGACCGCGGACGTGGACGGCTTCGACGCGGCGGCGAAGGCCGCGATCCTGGCGTCGCTGGCCTTCCACACCCGGGTGACCGCCAGCGACGTCCACCGGGAGGGCATCTCGGCCGTGACGCCCGGCGACATCGCCGCCGCCCGCACCCTGGATCGCACGGTGAAGCTGCTGGCGATCTGCGAGCGGGTGGTCGACGAGGACGGCACCGAGTCGGTGTCCGCTCGCGTGCACCCGGCGATGATCCCGCGCAGCCACCCGCTGGCCGGCGTCGGCGACGCCTTCAACGCGGTGTTCGTCGAGGCGGAGGCCGCGGGGCAGCTGATGTTCTACGGTCAGGGCGCGGGGGGAGCGCCGACTGCCAGCGCGGTGCTCGGCGATCTCGTCGCGGTCGCGCGCAACCTGGTCGTGGCGGGCCGGGGGCCCCGGGAGTCGGCGCACGCGCAGCTGCCGATGCGCCCGATGGGCAAGACCCCCACCCGCTACCACATCAGCCTCGACGTGGCCGACAAACCGGGCGTGCTCTCGCAGGTCGCGGCCATGTTCAACGAGCACGATGTGAGCATTTCGGTGGTGCGTCAGCAGGGCCGGGGCGCGGAGGCCAGCCTCGTGGTGGTCACCCACACGGCCCCCGACGCGGCACTCAAGTCCACAGTGGACAAGATCGCGCAGTTACCAGTGGTGCGCGAGGTGGTCAGCGTGATGCGCGTGGAAGGTGAATCGACGTGACGAACATCCAGGGTGCGCCGGTGCGGTCCGGCGCCGGATGGCCCGGCCTGATCGAGGCGTACCGGGACCGGGTTCCGGTCCCGGACAGGGCGCGCATCGTGACCCTCCAGGAGGGCAACACCCCGCTGGTGCCCGCCCACCACCTCTCCGAGCTCACCGGCTGCACCGTCTACCTGAAGGTCGAGGGCGCCAACCCCACCGGGTCGTTCAAGGACCGCGGCATGACCGTGGCCATCACGCACGCCCTGGCCGAGGGCAGCAAGGCCGTCATCTGCGCCTCCACCGGCAACACCTCGGCGTCGGCCGCGGCCTACGCCGCCCGCGCCGGGCTGACCTCGGCGGTGCTCGTGCCGCAGGGCAAGATCGCGCTGGGCAAGCTCGCCCAGGCGGTCGTACACGGCGCGAAGATCCTGCAGGTCCAGGGCAACTTCGACGACTGCCTGGAGCTGGCCCGCAAGACCTCCGCCGAGCACCCGGTGACCCTGGTCAACTCGGTGAACCCGGTCCGGCTGGAGGGCCAGAAGACCGCGTCGTTCGAGATCTGCGACGTGCTCGGCCAGGCGCCCGACGTGCACTGCCTGCCGGTCGGCAACGCCGGCAACATCACGGCCTACTGGAAGGGCTACACCGAGTACGCCGGTGACGGCGTCATCGAGCGGACGCCCCGCATGTTCGGCTTCCAGGCCGCCGGTGCCGCGCCGCTGGTGCACGGCCAGCCGATCGCGCAGCCGGAGACCATCGCGACCGCCATCCGGGTCGGCAGCCCGGCGTCGTGGGCGGGCGCGGTGCGCGCGAGGGACGAGTCCGGCGGACTGTTCGACGCGGTGACCGACGAGCAGATCCTCGCCGCCTACCGGACGCTGGCCTCGCGGGAAGGCGTTTTCGTCGAGCCCGCCTCGGCGTCCAGCGTCGCCGGGCTGCTCGTCACCGCCGCCGACGGCCGCCTTCCGGCGGGCTCGGTCGTGGTGTGCACGGTCACCGGCCACGGCCTGAAGGACCCGGACACCGCGTTGTCCGGCATGGTCGAGGTGGAGCCGCTGCCGGTGGACCCGGGCGCGGTCGCCACCGCGCTGGAACTGGCATGACCGCATTGCCGGTGTCGGCCGTTCGGGTGACGGTGCCCGCTTCGACCGCGAACCTCGGCTCCGGGTTCGACGCCCTGGGCATGGCCTTGTCGTTGTACGACAAGGTTTCCGTCCAGGTCGTCGACGGCGCCGCGGGCACCGCCGAGGTGTCGGTGGAGGGGCAGGGCGCCGCCGCCCTGCCCACCGACGAGCGCCACCTCGTGGTGCGGGTCATCCACAAGGCGTTGGCCGAACTGGGTTTCCCGGCGCCCGCGCTGCGGTTGCACTGCCAGAACGCGATTCCGCACTCCCGCGGGCTGGGTTCCTCGGCGGCGGCCATCGTCGCCGGGGTCGCCGCCGCCTTCGGGCTCGCCGGATTCGACTTGCGGGACAAGGAAAACGCCGACCGCGCGCTGCAGATGGCCGCGGTCCGCGAGGGGCACGCGGACAACGCCGCGGCGAGCCTGCTCGGCGGTTTCGTCGTCGCCTGGCAGGATTCCGGGCGCTTCCACGCGGTCCGGATGGATCCGCACCCGGACGTGTCACCGATCGTCCTTGTCCCCCAAGCGGAGTCGTCGACGCACACCACCCGAGGCCTGCTGCCCGAGCGGGTTCCGCACGCCGACGCCGCTTTCGCGGCCGGGCGTGCGGCGTTGGCGGTGCACGCCGTCACCAGCGATCCCGCGTTGCTGCTGGCCGCCACCGACGACCGGCTGCACCAGGACTACCGCGAGCCGGCGTGGCCGGAGACCATCGCGCTGGTCCGCCGGTTGCGCTCGGCCGGCGTCGCCGCCGCCGTGTCCGGTGCGGGACCGACCGTACTGGCGTTCCCGCCGGGCGGGGAGCTTCCCGCCGGCATTGCGCCGAACGGCTTCGACGAGCTGCGCCTTCCGGTCGATCGGGCCGGCGTGCGGGTCGAGTCGCAGGCATGACCCGAGGCCGTGAACGGGGCCGGAAAAGCCCTGTTCACGGCCCCGGAGCAAGC
Organism: Saccharopolyspora sp. NPDC045941; assembly: GCF_056431445.1. Classification (NCBI taxonomy): domain Bacteria; kingdom Bacillati; phylum Actinomycetota; class Actinomycetes; order Pseudonocardiales; family Pseudonocardiaceae; genus Saccharopolyspora; species Saccharopolyspora sp. NPDC045941. Next base: position 25,619 of record NZ_JBWKKU010000012.1, on the reverse strand, counting down.
GCATTCGCGGCGAGTGGTACAAAGGAAGTGTCACCGGTCGCCAACAGCGACAGCAGCTGGCCGGCTACCGATGACGTGATCGGAGCGGGCGGCCACACGCCCAGGGGGGTTGTTGCACCCGAACTACGGGGCGTCTACCCTCAAGGTCAATCAGTCACCGCGCCCAGGGCGCCGGTGCCGTGCCCGGGACATCGTTTTCCGGGACGCATCTCCCGCTGTGAATTGAACTCCACCCGCCACGGGTGAAGATCAACTTAGCGGGTTCGGCGATCGCGGTGACCGAGGCAGGAGTTCTCAACTCAATCGAGTTCGCTTCGGGACGATCGGCGGTGCGCATCCGTTGCCGATGTCGGGGTGGGGGCCTTAAGTTCCACGGTGTGGCCCCCGAGGTGACCATGACGCCGACTCGATGTCCCGTAGCTTCCCGGTTCACCACCGGGGCACGAAGTTGAGCCGGGGGTTCCTGGAATGAGGCGGCAGCAGGGCGTGCATCGGCACGTGTGGATCGGAGTGGATGCGTCGCACATGGACCACGCGAGCCGGGTACCTCCCACCGCCCGGTGCTGCTGGTTCCCGAGCCATCGCCGAAATAGGTCGCGCCGCGCGCGGAGCTGACCACGCCGGCGAGAGGGCTGGTAGCACACACCGGCCGCCCGCACTCCAGAGCGGGCGGGCAATCCGCTGGGTCGCGTAGGAGGCGCGGTCCGGTCAGGAAGGACATTCGTGAGCAACACCGAACTGTTGAGCAGCGAGGCGACCAACGCCTCTTCGGCTGGCCAGCAGGAATCCGAGGCCAACGGAACCCCGCGGCGACGCGGCGGACTCTCCGGCATGGTCCTTGCCGAACTGCGCCAACTCGCGGGGGAACTGGGGATCGAGACTGGTGGCCTGCGCAAGGGCGATTTGATCGCCGCCATCAAGGAGAAGCAGGGCGGCACCACGGCGCCGAAGACCCGCTCCACCAAGAAGAGCCCGGCTCGCGCCGAGGAAGCCCCGGCCGCCAAGGCCCACCAGCCGGCGCTGGACGAGACCGAGACCGAGGCCGCCCCGCGCGAGACCGCGGCCGAGTCCGGCGCCAACGGGGCTCCCACCCGCGGCCGCGGCCGCCGCGCGCAGGCCGCCGAGCCGGCCGCCGGCGGCGAGGACGACGGCCGTCGCGGTGGCAACCGCCGGCGCCGCTCGTCCGGGCGGGCCGGTGCGGCCGCCGAATCGGGCGGCGACGAGCAGCGCGAGCGCAAGTCGGACGGCCGTGACAACCGTCAGGAGCGCCAGGAGCGGGACAACCGCCAGGAGCAGCGCGGCAACCGGCAGGACCGGGACCGCGACAACCGGCAGGACCGGGACAACCGGCAGGACCGGGACCGCGACAACCGGCAGCAGGACGACGATGACGACGAGGGTGGTCGTCGGGGTCGTGGCCGCCGGTTCCGCGACCGCCGCCGCAACCGCGGCCGCGGCGAGGGTGGCGGCGGCGAGCCGGAGGTCCGCGAGGACGACGTGCTGCTGCCGGTGGCCGGCATCCTGGACGTGCTGGAGAACTACGCCTTCGTGCGCACCTCCGGCTACCTGGCGGGCCCGAACGACGTCTACGTGTCGCTGTCGCTGGTCCGCAAGTACGGGCTGCGCCGCGGCGACGCCATCAAGGGCGTCATCCGGCAGCCGCGGGAGGGCGAGCAGCAGCGGCAGAAGTTCAACCCGCTCGTGCGGGTCGACTCCATCAACGGCCTGGAGCCGGACGCGTCGAAGAACCGCCCCGAGTTCCACAAGCTGACCCCGCTCTACCCGAACGAGCGGCTGCGCCTCGAAACCGAGCCGCACAACCTGACCGGCCGGATCATCGACCTGGTGATGCCCGTCGGCAAGGGGCAGCGCGCGCTGATCGTCTCGCCGCCGAAGGCCGGTAAGACGATGGTGCTGCAGGCGATCGCCAACGCGATCACCACCAACAACCCCGAGTGCCACCTGATGGTCGTCCTCGCCGACGAGCGTCCGGAAGAGGTCACCGACATGCAGCGCTCGGTGAAGGGTGAGGTCATCGCCTCCACCTTCGACCGGCCGCCGTCGGACCACACCACGGTCGCCGAGCTGTCCATCGAGCGGGCCAAGCGGCTCGTCGAGATGGGCCACGACGTGGTCGTCCTGCTGGACTCGATCACCCGGCTGGGCCGCGCCTACAACCTGGCGGCCCCGGCATCCGGGCGAATCCTGTCCGGTGGTGTGGACTCCACGGCGCTGTACCCGCCGAAGCGGTTCCTCGGTGCGGCCCGCAACATCGAGAACGGCGGTTCGCTGACCATCTTCGCCACGGCGCTGGTGGAGACCGGATCCACGATGGACACGGTCATCTTCGAGGAGTTCAAGGGCACCGGTAACGCGGAGCTGAAGCTGGACCGCAAGCTCGCGGACAAGCGGCTGTTCCCGGCGGTGGACGTGGACTCCTCCAGCACCCGCAAGGACGAGATCCTGCTCTCGCCCGACGAGCTGGCCGTCACCCACAAGCTGCGCCGGGTGCTCGCCGCGCTCGACGCGCAGCAGGCACTGGAACTCCTGCAGGACCGGCTGCGCAAGACGCGCACCAACATCGAGTTCCTGATGCAGGTCGCCAAGACCACCCCGGGCAAGGACGACGACTGACGGTTCCGACCGCCAGCCCGGTTCCTCGACCGACGGCAGGGCCCGCACCGACCCCGGTGCGGGCCCTGCCGCATTTCCGGGCGCGGAACGCGAGCATGGGAACCTTCCTGCCACCGCGGTGACAGGAAAGTTCCCATGCTCGCACCGGCGGAGCGTCAGGCCCGGGCGCACTCGGGGGCGTCGCGGTCGCGGTGGGCGCGGACCAGCAGGGTGGCCAGCAGCGCGGCGGCGACCGGGCCGATGGCGAGCGCGGCGAAGACCGGCATCCGCAGCCCGTCCAGGGCGAGGCCGCAGGTCACCATCAGCAGCGGGTAGCCGAACCGCAGGCGGCGCTGCCACCCGGAGGTCCAGCGGACGTGGTTGGCGCTGAGCACGGTCAGCCCGGCGGCGAAGCCGAACAGCAGCGGGGCGGAGAGGTCCAGGTCCTGTTCGAAGCTCACGTGCCGCACGAGCAACACGTTGAGCAGGGCGGCGACGCCGGCTGCGCTGCAGAGGAAGAGCAGGGGGAGGGAAACCCACGACCGCACCGTGAGCTTTCCCAGGACCGAACAGAGCAGCACGCGTAGAGGATGAACGGCGGACCACCCCGGATGCACCCTCGGCCCGGGGCCGCTCGGCAGGCGGTCCCTCTGGTGCGTTGGACGGTTGCCCGGGGGCCACTGGAATACCGGACGGGCACCCTGCGTTGCAGGTCACGAGCCCTGGTCTGGCAGAATGCAGGGTTGATCCGGCACCGGTTCACCGCGCGGCAGCGGCCGCGTGGACCCGGCGGCCAAGTAGAGAGGACAAGCCGTTGAAGAGTGGCATCCACCCCGAGTACGTGGTGACGCAGGTCAACTGTGGTTGCGGCAACAGCTTCACGACTCGTAGCACCCGCAAGACCGGCCAGATCACCGTCGAGGTCTGCTCGAACTGCCACCCGTTCTACACGGGCAAGCAGAAGATCCTGGACACCGGCGGTCGCGTGGCTCGCTTCGAGGCCCGCTACGGCAAGCGCCAGAAGACGCAGAAGTAGCTGCACCGACGGCGCCCGTCCCACGCGAACAGCGCGGGACGGGCGCCGTCGCCGCGTTTGGTGTCCGAACGTCCGCAGCAAGTGAAGAGGGTCGCCAGTGGAGACATCGAAGCTCGAAGGGCTGCTCGCCGAGTACGTGGAGCTGGAGCAGCGGCTGGCCGATCCCGGCGTGCACGCCGACCAGACGAACGCCCGCAAGCTCGGCCGCCGCTACGCCGAGCTCACCCCGGTCGTGCGCACCGCGCGGGAGCTCGACCAGACGCGGTCCGACCTGGACACCGCCCGTGAGTTCGCCGCCGAGGACGCCACCTTCGCGGAGGAGGCAGACCGGCTCGCCGAGGCGATCCCGCCGCTTGAGGCGAAGCTCACCGAACTGCTGCTGCCCCGCGACCCGCACGACGGCTCCGACGTGCTGCTGGAGGTCAAGTCCGGCGAGGGCGGCGAGGAGTCCGCGCTGTTCGCCGGCGACCTGCTGCGCATGTACCTGCGGTTCGCGGAGCGCCAGGGCTGGCGGGCCGAGGTGCTGGACAAGACCGAATCCGACCTCGGCGGCTACAAGGACGCCACGGTCGCGATCAAGGCCAAGGCCGGCGACACCAGTCCCGACGGGGTGTGGTCGCGGCTGAAGTTCGAGGGTGGCGTGCACCGCGTGCAGCGGGTGCCGGTCACCGAGTCGCAGGGCCGGGTGCACACCTCGGCCGCGGGCGTCCTCGTCTACCCCGAGCCGGAGGAGGTCGAGGTCGAGGTCGACGAGAAGGACCTGCGCATCGACGTCTACCGGTCGTCCGGGCCCGGCGGGCAGAGCGTGAACACCACCGACTCGGCGGTGCGGATCACCCACCTGCCGACCGGCATCGTGGTGTCCTGCCAGAACGAGAAGTCGCAGCTGCAGAACAAGCACCGCGCCATCCAGGTCCTCAAGGCCCGGCTGCAGGCCCACGCCGAGGAGGAGGCCGAGCGGGAGGCCGCGGAGGCCCGGCGCAGCCAGGTGCGCACAGTGGACCGTTCGGAGCGCATCCGCACCTACAACTTCCCGGAGAACCGCATCTCCGACCACCGGGTGAACTACAAGGCCTACAACCTGGACCAGGTCCTGGACGGCGATCTGGAAGCGGTTGTCGCCGCCCTGCTCGCCGCCGACAGGAAAGAACGACTCGCGCTTTAAGCTGAACGCGTGACGCGACAGCCCCTGCGCCTGGCCATCCTCGAGGCGGAACGCATCCTCGCCGCTGCGGGCGTGGCGAGCCCGCGTACCGATGCGGAGCTGCTGGCCGCGCACCTGCTCGGCGTCGAACGCACCAAGCTGATGATGGTGCCGCTGGTGGATCCGCCGGTGGTCCAGGCGTTGCACGAGCTGGTGCGCCGCCGGGCCGCGCGGGTGCCGCTGCAGCACCTCACCGGCAACGCCTCGCTCGGCAACGTGACGCTCAGCGTCGGGCCAGGGGTGTTCGTGCCCCGCCCGGAGACGGAGCTGCTGCTCGCGTGGGGCCTGTCGACGCTGGAGGGCGTGGACCGGCCGGTCGTGGTGGACCTCTGCACCGGGTCCGGGGCGCTGGCGCTGGCGATGGCCAACGCCCGCCCGGACGCCACCGTGCACGCGGTGGAGAAGGAACCCGCCGCGCTGGCCTGGGCGCGCCGCAATGCCGACCAGCAGGCGCAGGCCGGTGACAACCCGATCCACTTGTACGCGGGCGATGTCACCGACCCGATGGTGTTCATGGAGCTGGAGGGCCTGGTCGACCTGGTCCTCTGCAACCCGCCCTACGTGCCGGAGGGCACCCCGGTGCCGCCGGAGGTCCGCAACCACGATCCGCACGAGGCGGTGTTCGGCGGCCGCGACGGCCTCGACGTGGTCCGGCACGTCATCGGCTGCGCGGCGCGGCTGCTGCGTCCCGGCGGCGGGGTGGCCATCGAGCACGACGACACCCACGGCGGTTCGGTGCCCGCCCTGCTGCGCGCCCGCCGCGTCCTCGAAGACGTGCAGGAGCACACCGACCTGGCCGGCCGCCCCCGCTTCGCCACCGCCCGCCGCACCCCGCCGCCGACGCCCTGACCTGCGGTTTGACAGGAAGGTTCCCATGCTCCCACCACCCCGAAGGGGTCAGTGGGAGTTGACGAACTCGCGGAGCAGGGCGTTGAACTCGTTGGGCTTCTCGCGGTTCGGCCAGTGGCCGGCGCCGGAGATCACCCGCAGCGTCGCGCCCGGGATCGCGTCCGCGGCGTCGCGGGCCGCCGACACCGGCACGATGGCGTCGCGTTCGCCGTGGATCACCATCACCGGGCAGTGGATGCGGTCCAGGTGCGGGAGGTGGTTGATCCGCATCGCCCGCCGGTCGACGGCGTCGGCGTGCCAGTCGGCGAACACCGAGCCCCGGGCGCCCGCCTCGGCGACGACCTCGTCGACAATGGACTCCAGGTCCGGCACGGTCTGCGCGCCCGCGAAGAAGCCCCGTGTCAGCACCAGGCGGGCGAAGGATCGGTTGAGCCGCAACAACTTCGCGGCCAGCGGGCCGGCGAAGCGGGTGCGCAGCAGCGCGTAGGTCAGGAAGTGGTGCGGCATCTTGTGCTGCATGCCGGTGCTGTCCACGAGCACCAGTCCGCGGACCCGCTGCGGATTGCGCAGCGCGAAACCGGCCGCGATGCTGCCGCCCATCGACAGGCCGACCAGGACGGCGTCCGGCACCCGCCAGGCGTCCAGCAGCCAGCGCAGCACCTCTTCGAAGGTGCGCTGGTTCGCGCTGCCGTGCCACGGCATGCTGCCGCCCTGGCCGGGCAGATCCGGCGCGAACACCCGGTGGTCGGCGGCCAGCACGCCGATCGCGTGCCGCCAGGCCAGCATCGCGTTGTCCGGCCCGCCGCCGTGCAGCAGGACGATCGCCGGACCGCTGGACCCCGCCCGGTAGAAGCGGATCTTCCCGGCCGGGAACTCGATCTGGTCGACCTCGACACCCTGGGGTGGGGCGGTCATTCGCTCTCCTCGCATTTCGTCGCAGTTCCGTGCCCGCTTCCGGCAGACGCCCGAGCGCCACCGGCGTTGCCCGGCGCGGGCACACCCAACGGATCTCGGTCGAGCGCCCGGGTGTTACTCGGGACGAATATTCCCGGACGGGGATCGACGGCACCACTCGAACGGGTCGAACGGGGGGCGTGCCAGGATTCGGGTGTGAGCACCGTCTATGACTGCACCAGTCCGGACAGCCGCGAAGAGGGCCTGGCCGCCGCGGCCAACACGGTTCGCGCGGGCGGGCTGGTCGTGCTGCCCACCGACACCGTCTACGGCATCGGCGCGGACGCCTTCGACGCCAACGCAGTGCACGCCCTGCTCGCCGCCAAGGGGCGCGGCCCGGACATGCCGGTGCCGGTGCTGGTCGGCTCCTGGTCCACTGTGGATGGGCTGGTGATGTCGGTCCCGCAGCAGGCGCGGGCGCTGATCGAGGCGTTCTGGCCCGGCGGGCTGTCGCTGGTGCTGCCGCAGGCGCCGTCGCTGTCCTGGGACCTCGGCAACACCCGGGGCACGGTGAACCTGCGGATGCCGCTGCACCCGGTGGCCCTGGACCTGCTGCGCGAGGTCGGCCCGATGGCCGTCTCCAGCGCCAACCGCACCGGCCGGCCGCCGGCCGCCAGCGCCGGCGAGGCGCGCGAGCAGCTCGGCGACTCGGTGCAGATCTACCTGGACGGCGGCCCGTCCGGGGAACCGGTGGCCTCCACCATCGTCGACCTCACCCAGGGCACGCCCCGGGTGCTGCGGGAGGGCGCGGTGAGCCTCGCCGACCTGTCCGAGGTGCTCGGTGAGGACCTCGAAGCGGACCGGTGAAACCAGTCCGGGCGCGGGCCGATAGCGTTGGCTCCGCCAGCCGCAACGTGAACAGCGATGAGGAGCGCCGGGTTTGAGCAATCCGTTCTGGGGGCTGAAGTTCGAATTCACGCGGGCCTCGGCCCCGCGCGGGTGAGCCACCGGTATGGACAACGCGCCATCATGGGCTCCTCAAGGGCTTCCCGCCCGTGAGTACCTGCTCGTCATGCTCACCGCCGCGGCGGCGACCTTCCTGCTGACCGGGCTGGTCCGGCTGCTGGCCTTCCGGGTCGGCGCCGTCGCATATCCGCGGCAGCGCGACGTGCACGTCAAGCCGATGCCGCGGATGGGCGGGGTCGCGATGTTCGGCGGGGTGCTGGTGGCCATGTTCCTGGCCGCCAACCTGCCCACGCTGTCGCGCGGGTTCACCTATTCCAACGACATCCTGGCGGTGGTCATCGCCGGCGGGCTGATCGTCCTCGTCGGCGCGCTGGACGACCGCTTCGAGCTGGATTCCCTGACGAAGCTCGCCGGGCAGGTCACCGCGGCCGGGATCCTGGTGCTCTTCGGCGTCCAGTGGTTCGTGTTCTGGGTGCCGTGGGGCGGCACCGAGGGCAACCTGGGGCAGCTCATGGTGCTGGGCAGCAACCAGGGGCAGCTGCTGACGGTGCTGCTGGTCGTGGCGATGATCAACGCGATGAACTTCGTGGACGGGCTGGACGGCCTGGCCTCCGGCATCGGCCTGGTGTCGGCCACCGCGACGTTCGTGTTCTGCCTCGCGGTGCTGGACCGGCAGAACGGCGATGTCAACGCCTACCCGCCGGCGCTGATCGCGGCCGCGATCGCCGGCGCCTGCCTGGGCTTCCTGCCGCACAACTTCCAGCCTGCCAAGATCTTCATGGGCGACTCGGGTTCGATGCTGATCGGCCTGATGCTGGCCTCCGCGACCACGTCCGCGTCCGGCCGGATGGACTACGCCCACCTGAACCCCACCGACACCATCGCGCTGCTGTCGCCGCTGCTGGTCGTCGCGGCGGTGCTGTTCGTGCCGCTGCTGGACCTCATCATGGCCGTGGTGCGCCGCACCCGGGCGGGCAAGAGCCCGTTCCACGCCGACAAGATGCACCTGCACCACCGGCTGCTGGAAATCGGGCATTCGCAGCGCCGCGCGGTGCTGCTGATCTACCTGTGGGCGGCCGTCATCGCCTTCGGCGCGGTGTCGTTGACGCTGTTCAACGCGGTGGCTGTGGCGTGGGTCGTAGGCTTGGGGGTGTTGCTGGCCGCTATCATTTCGGTGATTCCGCGTATGCGCACCCGAGCCGATCGAGAGTCCCGATGAGCGAAGCGACCGACACGCCGAACCCCGCCGAGCCGGCCGAGCCCGCTGTGAACCCGCACGCCGAGATCGTGCGCCGGCTCGCCGCGGCGATGCTGCGCACCGCCTTGTGGCCGGGTGTGGCGACGGTGGCCATCGGAGCGGTCGTGGCGACCGTGCTGGTCGGCGTGCCCGGCCTGGTCGGGGCGCTGATCGGCGGCGTTGTGGCGTTCGCCTCGTCGCTGCTGACGATCTGGCTGATGCGGTTCACCGGCGGCATGAGCCCGCACTTCGTGATGGTCGCCGCGCTCGGCGGCTACGTCGGGAAGATGATCGTGCTGCTGGTGGTGATGACGCTGCTCGGCGGCGTCGACGCGATCCACCGGGAATCGTTGGCGTTCACCATGCTGGCCACCGTGATGGTGTGGGCGGGCGCCGAGGTGGTGGCGTTCAAGCGCACCAAGATTCCCACGATCGTGCCGGGAAGCTGATTCCTCTCGACGCGGTTTCCAGGCGCCCGGCCGCTGCGCCGGACAGGTGGAGGCGGACCACATGTCGGGAGACTACTTACCCGCTGGTATCGTCCCGCCGCAGAAGCCTTCCCTGCACAGCGCGGGTCCAAGGGGCGCACGGAGGCCCCTCGATCCCACCGGGTGGGGAGGGCCCCTCCGCGTGCCAGATCGCGTATCAGGTACGTTAAGTGCAAAACGTGACGATTCCCCCGGCAGAGTGAAGTTCACCGGGAGAACCGGAAGGAGCCCAGTTGGGCGCGCTGATGCTGGCCGAGGGCGGAACATTCCAACCGCCGGGTGCCGATAGCTTTATCCTTCCGCCGATCTTCGGCGGAGTCACCAAGCCGATGGTCCTCGTCGTTCTCTCGGCGATCATCGTGGCCGCGTACTTCGTGATCGCCACCCGGAACCTGAAGCTCGTTCCGGGCAAGGGGCAGTTCGTCGCGGAGTTCGTCTACGAGTTCAGCCGCAACAAGATCGCGCGGGAACACATCGGGGCCAAGGATTTCCGTCCGTTCGTGCCGCTGATCTTCGCGCTGTTCACGTTCATCCTGGTGAACAACATCTTCGGCATCATCCCGATCATCCAGTTCCCCACGATGTCGCGCATCGGCTTCCCGCTCGCGCTGGCCGCCGTGGTGTACCTGGTGTTCCACGGTGTCGGTTTCGCGCGGCACGGATTCCTGGGCTACTTCAAGCACATCATGTTCCCGCCCGGGGTGCCGAAGCCGATCTACATCCTGCTGTCGCCGATCGAGCTCTTCCAGAAGTTCATCGCGCAGCCGGCCGCGCTGGCGATCCGAGTGTTCGCAGCGATGTTCGCCGGTCACCTGATCCTGCTGGTGTTCACGCTCGGTGGCGAGTTCCTGCTGCTCGAGGCCGGGGCCGCGCTGAAGCCGGTCTCGCTCGTCGGGTTCGCCTTCGCCGTCGCGCTGACCTTCGTCGAGGCCCTGATCCAGGTGCTGCAGGCGTACATCTTCGCGCTGCTGACCGCGAGCTTCATCGGTGCGGCGTTGTCCGAAGGCCACTGAACAAGAGACTTCGTTCCCAACAAAGGACCTGTCGATCCGCGCCGAGAAGCGGACCGAGTGAAAGGTAGTGACAGTGAGCAACATCGTTCTCGCGCAGGCCGCCGAAGCCGCGGGCAGCATCAACCCCGGTCTGGCCGCGATCGGTTACGGCCTGGGCGCCATCGGCCCCGGTATCGGTGTCGGCCTGATCTGGGCCGCCGTCATCAACGGCACCGCCCGCCAGCCGGAGGCCCAGGGCCAGCTGCAGGGCATCGCCTGGATCTCCTTCGTTCTGGTCGAGGTGCTGGCGCTGATCGGCCTGGTCGTCTACTTCATCGCGTCCGCTGCCTGATAACGGCTCAACGCGTTGGGAGACGTTGTGGTGAAGACGCAGATGCTGCTGGCCGCGGAAGGCGAGCACAACCCGATCATCCCGGAACCCGCGGAGATCGTGGTCGGTCTGATCGCGTTCCTGCTGCTGCTGTTCGTGCTGTGGAAGTACGCGGTCCCGCGCTTCGAGAAGATCTACGAGGAGCGCAGCGAGCGGATCGAAGGCGGTATCGCCAAGGCCGAGGCCGCGCAGGCCGAAGCCCAGCGGACGCTGGAGCAGTACAAGTCGCAGCTGGCCGAGGCCCGCGCGGAAGCGGCCCGGATCCGCGATGACGCCCGCGCCGAAGGCCAGCAGATCCTGGAAGAGATGCGCGCCCAGGCGCAGACCGAGTCCGAGCGGATCATCAACCAGGGCCAGACCCAGTTGGCGCACCAGCGGGCTCAGATCGTCGCCGAGCTGCGGTCGGACCTCGGCCGCCAGGCGGTCGAGCTGGCCGGCCGGATCGTCGGCGAGTCCCTGGAGGACGAGGCCCGTCGGCGGGGCACCGTCGACCGGTTCCTCGACGAGCTGGAGGCCGCCTCGGCCCCGGCGTCGTCCGAATCGGCCAAGGCCTAACCGAGTGAAAGGCGCTGAGAGTTGAGCACCCTCGTGAACGCCGCGAGCCGTGAGGCGCTGGCAGCCACCGAGCTGCAGCTGCTGCAGGCCACCGATGGGGCCCAGGCCGCGGAGATCACCGGGCTCGCCGACGAGCTGTTCGGCGTGGCCGCCCTGCTGGGCCGCGAGTCCACGCTGCGGCGGGCGCTCGCCGACGCCTCCACCGACCCGCGGTCCAGGGAAGACCTGGCCCGCGGGCTGTTGGCGGACAAGCTCGGCGCGCGGGCGCTGCCCGTGGTCGTCGAGGCCGTCCGGGCCCGTTGGTCCAGCCCGAAGGACCTGGTCGACGGGCTGGAGCGGTTGGGCCGCACCGCGCTGCTGGTGCAGGCCGAGCGGGCCGGCCGGCTCGACGCAGTCGAGGACGAGCTGTTCCGGCTGGGTCGCATCATCGGCTCCCAGGTGGACCTGGAGCGGTTGCTGTCGGACCCGACCGGCGACGAGGCGGGCAAGTACGCCGTCGTCGACCAGCTCATCGAGAGCAAGGTCGAGCCGGTGACCCTGGACCTGGTCCGCCAGCTGGTGGCCCGGCCGCGCGGCCGGCGGGTCAGCGAGGGGCTGGAAGAGCTGGCCGAGCTGTCGGCGAAGCGCCGCGAGCGCTCGGTGGCGCACGTCCGGTCCGCGATCCCGCTCAGCGATGAGCAGCAGCAGCGGCTGTCGCGCACGCTGCAGCGGATCTACTCGCGGCCGATCGCCCTGCACCTGGAGGTCGACTCCGCGGTCGAGGGCGGGCTGCTGATCCGGATCGGCGACGAGGTCATCGACGGCAGCATCACGGGACGCCTGCAGTCCCTGCGGCGCGACCTCGCCGACTAAGACCACGGGCCGTAGGCCCGGGAAACCGGTGCGGCGCCCAAACCAACTCCCTTCCAAGAACTAACCGAGGGCAGGAACGAGACATGGCGGAGCTGACGATCTCGTCGGACGAGATCCGCAGTGCGATCGAGAAGTACGTCTCCAGCTACTCCCCGGAGGTCAGCCGCGAGGAGGTCGGGGTCGTCACTGATACCGGTGACGGCATCGCCCATGTCGAGGGTCTGCCTTCGGTGATGACCGAGGAGCTGCTGGAGTTCCCGGGCGGCATCTACGGTGTCGCGATGAACCTGGAAGCTCAGGAGATCGGTGCGGTCATCCTGGGTGAGTCCGAGAAGATCGAGGAAGGCCAGGAGGTCAAGCGGACCGGCAAGGTCATGTCGGTGCCGGTCGGCGACGGCTTCCTCGGCCGCGTGGTCGACCCGCTGGGCGCCCCGATCGACGGGCTCGGCGACATCGTCGCCGAGGAGCAGCGTCCCCTGGAGCTGCAGGCCGCGACGGTCGTGCAGCGGCAGGGCGTGGGCGAGCCGCTGCAGACCGGTATCAAGGCCATCGACTCGATGACCCCGATCGGCCGCGGCCAGCGCCAGCTGATCATCGGCGACCGCAAGACCGGCAAGACCACGGTCGCGGTCGACACGATCATCAACCAGAAGAGCAACTGGGACAGCGGCGACCCGCAGAAGCAGGTCCGCTGCATCTACGTCGCGATCGGCCAGAAGGGCTCCACGATCGCCGGCGTGAAGCGGTCCCTCGAGGACGCCGGGGCGATGGAGTACACCACCATCGTCGCCGCGCCGGCCTCCGACTCGCCGGGTCTGAAGTGGCTGGCCCCGTACGCCGGTTCGGCCATCGGCCAGCACTGGATGTACCAGGGCAAGCACGTCCTGATCGTCTTCGACGACCTGACCAAGCAGGCCGAGGCCTACCGGGCGATCTCGCTGCTGCTGCGCCGCCCGCCGGGCCGCGAGGCCTACCCGGGCGACGTGTTCTACCTGCACTCGCGTCTGCTGGAGCGCTGCGCGAAGCTCTCCGACGAGATGGGCGCCGGTTCGATGACGGGTCTGCCGATCATCGAGACCAAGGCCAACGACGTGTCGGCCTACATCCCGACCAACGTCATCTCCATCACCGACGGCCAGTGCTTCCTGCAGTCCGACCTGTTCAACTCGGGTCAGCGCCCGGCCATCGACGTCGGTATCTCGGTGTCGCGCGTCGGTGGTTCCGCGCAGATCAAGGCGATGCGGAAGGTCACCGGGTCGCTGAAGATCGACCTGGCGCAGTTCCGCGAGCTGGAGGCGTTCTCCGCGTTCGCCTCCGACCTGGACGCCGCGTCGAAGGCGCAGCTGGAGCGCGGTGCCCGCCTGATGGAGATCCTCAAGCAGGGTCAGGGCGCGCCGCTGCCGGTCGAGGAAGAGGTCGTGTCGCTGTTCCTGGGTACGCAGGGGCACCTCGACTCGGTTCCGGTCGCCGACGTGCGCCGCTTCGAGTCCGAGTTCCTGGCGCACCTGCGGCGCACCCACGAGTCCGTGCTGAAGGACATCGTCGAGACCAAGCAGCTCTCCGACGACGGTGTCAAGTTCATCGTGGAGTCGGTGGAGGACTTCAAGAAGCAGTTCACCTCGTCCGACGGTTCCTCGGTCTCGCCGGGAGAGCAGCCGGAAGCCGAGGCGCTGGCGGCTGACGAGTTGGGCCAGGAGACCGTGAAGGTCAACCGCCCCGCCCCGAAGAAGTGACCGGATAGCCATGGCTCAACTTCGGGAACTGCGAAACCGCATCCGGTCGGTCAAATCGACCCGGAAGATCACCAAGGCGCAGGAGCTGATCGCTACCTCGCGCATCATGAAGGCGCAGGCCAGGGTCGAGGCGTCTCGCCCGTACGCGGACGAGATCACCAACGTCCTGACCGCGCTGGCCGACGTGAGCACGCTGGACCACCCGCTGCTGACCGAACGCTCCAACCCGAAGCGCGCCGGCGTGCTGATCGTGACCAGCGACCGGGGCTTCTGCGGTGGCTACAACGCCAACGCGATCAAGGCGGCGGAGGAGCTGCAGTCGCTGCTGCGCGAGCAGGGCAAGACCCCCGTGCTGTTCGTCATCGGCCGCAAGGGCGAGGCGTACTACCGCTTCCGGCAGCGCAAGGTCGAGGCGAGCTGGACCGGTTTCACGGACCGGCCCGCTTACACCGACGCCGCCGAGGTGGGCGAGACGCTGGTCAAGGCATTCCTGGCGGGTGCCGACGACTACCTCGACGACGGGGGCACGGACGGTACGCTGGGTGTGGATGAGCTGCACTTGGTGCACACCGAGTTCGTCTCCATGCTCACCCAGAAGCCGACGGTCAAGCGGATCGCGCCGCTTGAGGTCGAGTACGCCGAAGAGCCTGCGAAGACCCTCAAGTCGACGTACGAGTTCGAACCGGACGCGGAGGCCCTGCTCCGGGCCCTGCTGCCGAAGTACATCAAGACCCGCCTGTTCGCCGGTCTGCTGGATGCGGCGGCGTCTGAGCACGCTGCCCGCCGGACGGCTATGAAGTCGGCGACGGACAACGCGGACGAATTGATCCGCAACCTCAGCCGTGAGGCCAACCAGGCTCGCCAGGCCCAGATCACCCAAGAAATCAGCGAGATCGTCGGTGGTGTCGAGGCGCTCTCGTCAGCAGGAAGTGAGTGACATGACCGCTACTGCCACTAGCACTGCTACGGGCACTGGCCGCGTCGTCCGGGTTCTCGGCCCGGTCGTGGACGTCGAGTTTCCGCGAGACCAGGTGCCGGACCTCTACAACGCGCTCTCCGTGGACATCACCGCGGAAGCCATGGCCAAGACGCTGACGCTGGAGGTCGCCCAGCACCTGGGTGACAGCGTCGTGCGGACGATCTCGATGCAGCCGACCCAGGGCCTGGTGCGCGGCGTGGCCGTGACCGACTCCGGCGCGGGCATCTCGGTGCCGGTCGGCGACGTCGTCAAGGGCCACGTGTTCAACGCCTTGGGCCACTGCCTCGACGAGCCGGGCTACGGCTCGGACGCCGAGCGCTGGACGATCCACCGCAAGGCACCGGCCTTCGACAAGCTCGAGGGCCGGACCGAGATGCTGGAGACCGGCATCAAGGTGATCGACCTGCTCACCCCGTACGTGCAGGGTGGCAAGATCGGTCTGTTCGGTGGCGCCGGTGTCGGCAAGACCGTTCTGATCCAGGAGATGATCCGGCGGGTCGCCAAGAACTTCGGTGGCACCTCGGTGTTCGCCGGTGTCGGTGAGCGCACCCGTGAGGGCAACGACCTCTGGGTGGAGATGGCGGAGTCCGGCGTGCTCGCCGACACCGCGCTGGTCTTCGGTCAGATGGACGAGCCGCCGGGCACCCGTATGCGGGTCGCGCTGTCCGCGCTGACGATGGCGGAGTACTTCCGCGACGTGCAGAACCAGGACGTGCTGCTGTTCATCGACAACATCTTCCGGTTCACCCAGGCCGGCCAGGAGGTTTCGACCCTGCTGGGCCGGATGCCGTCCGCGGTGGGTTACCAGCCGACGCTGGCCGACGAGATGGGTGAGCTGCAGGAGCGGATCACCTCGACGCAGGGTCGCTCGATCACCTCGATGCAGGCGATCTACGTGCCCGCGGACGACTACACCGACCCGGCCCCGGCGACGACCTTCGCCCACCTGGACGCGACGACCGAGCTTTCCCGGCCGATCTCGCAGAAGGGCATCTACCCGGCGGTGGACCCGCTGTCGTCCAGCTCCACCATCCTCGACCCGGCCATCGTCGGTGAGGAGCACTACCGGGTGGCGCACGAGGTCAAGCGGATCCTGCAGAAGTACAAGGAACTGCAGGACATCATCGCCATCCTCGGTATGGACGAACTGTCCGAAGAGGACAAGGTGACGGTGCAGCGGGCGCGTCGCATCGAGCGCTACCTGTCGCAGAACTTCTTCGTGGCCAAGCAGTTCACCGGCCAGGAGGGCTCCTTCGTTCCGCTGAAGGAGACCATCGAGGCGTTCGACAAGCTCTGCAAGGGCGACTTCGACCACTACCCGGAGCAGGCGTTCCTGTCCATCGGTGGTCTCGACGACCTGGAGCAGGCGTACAAGAAGCTCACCGAGAAGTGAGCGCCGGGCCCCGCTGAAGGGGCCGGCAGACCGGCAACGGGGTCGGGGTCCGCGTGGACCCCGA
Organism: Saccharopolyspora sp. NPDC045941; assembly: GCF_056431445.1. Classification (NCBI taxonomy): domain Bacteria; kingdom Bacillati; phylum Actinomycetota; class Actinomycetes; order Pseudonocardiales; family Pseudonocardiaceae; genus Saccharopolyspora; species Saccharopolyspora sp. NPDC045941. The sequence continues at coordinate 9,373 of NZ_JBWKKU010000012.1, read as the reverse complement.
CCCCGCTTGCGAAAGCACCACTACAAGGCATTATCAGCCCGGCCAGTCACGATCGCCCTGGTGGCACCGGATAGACTGCGGGCACACACCCGACAAAGGAGACGCGCGTGGCCAACATGTCCGTCCAACTGGTCGCCGTCGAGCGCCGCCTGTGGTCCGGGGAGGCGACCGCGGTGGTCGCGCAGACCACCGAGGGAGAGATCGGCGTCCTGCCCGGGCACGAGCCGCTGCTCGGCGAGCTGATCGAGGGTGGTGTGGTGCGCATCACCACCACCGAGAAGGAGACCGTCACGGCCGCGGTGCACGGTGGTTTCCTGTCGGTCACCGCGGACGGGGTGAGCGTGCTGGCGGAGTCTGCGGAGCTCGCCTCCGAGATCGACGTGGAGCAGGCCCGCGCGGACGTCAAGAGCGCCGACGAACAGGCCCGAGCGCGGGCCTTGAGCCGATTGCGAGCGGCCGGCCACTCGGCCTGATCCGGGCCGCGCATGGGTTCCCCGGTCTTGTTGCTGGCAGTGGCCTTCGGGCTGCTGGTGATCGCTGCCCTGGTAATCGGGGCGCTCGCGTGGCGGCGGCTGCGGGAACTGCGCGTCGGGGGCATCGACGTGGCGTTGCGCGCCAGCAAGGACGGCGGTGGCCGCGGCTGGCACTTGGGTGTCGCGCACTACCGGGGCGAGGAGTTCGCCTGGTACCGCGTGCTCAGCCTGCGGTCCGGGCCGAACTGGGTGATCAACCGCCGGGACGTGGAGATCGCGCGGCGCCGCGAGCCGTCGATGGCCGAGGCCTATGCGATGCCGTCCGGATCGACGGTCCTCGACCTGACCGGCCCGGAGCTGGAGCTGGCGATGAACACCGACGCCCTGACCGGCTTCCTGTCCTGGCTCGAATCGGCCCCACCGGGCCGGTCGGTGCCCTGGGCATCCTGAAACGACCAGCGGGGTCCGTTACCGGGCCCCGCTTTTTCGTGCGCTGACAGCCTGGGAACTTTCCTGTCACCCAGGTGGCAGGAAGGTTCCCATGCTCACATCCGGCGACCGAGCTCGGCGCAGATGTCGTGCAGGAGCTGCTGGAAGACGTCGGTGAGCGGGGCGTGCCGGGTGCTGGTGGGCACGGCGGCGTGGATGCGGCGGTGCAGCCCGGACGCGAGCGGCCGGTGCACGGTGCCGGCGGCCTCGCCGATGGCGAGGCGGGGGATGAACGAGACCGCGACACCGGCCGAGACCACCGCTTCGGCGACGGCGTAGGACTCGAACTCGAAAGCCACCTTCGGGGTGACGCCCTCGGCTCGGGCGGCGGCCTCCAGTTGCCGCCGGTTCGGCAGGCTGCGCGGCGCGCAGGCCCAGGTGTCGTCGCGGAAGTCGTGGAGCCGCGGCTCGGCCCGCTCGACGAGCGGGTGGTCGCTGGGCAGCACGGCGTGGACGGGATCGTCCAGGAGGTGCACGAGGCGCACGCCGGGCGGGACGTCGAGCGGCTCGTCGTACTCGCCGACCAGCGCCAAGTCGAGCTGGTGCGCGGCGACCCGATCGATGCCTTCAGCGGGGCCCAGGTCCACCACGGAGAGTTCCGCCCCCGGGTGCCGGTGGCGGAGCGCGGCGAGCGTCTCCGGCAGCAGTGCGAGCCCGGCGGTGGGGAAGGCGCCGAGGCGCAGCCGGTTGCGGTGCTCGTCGCGGAATCGTGCGGCGTCGGCCGTTGCGTCGTCGAGCGCGGCGGCGATGCGCTCGGCCTGTTCGGCGAGCCGGATTCCCAGCGGGGTCAGGCGCACGCCGTGAGCGTGCCGCTCGACGAGCTGGGCGCCGACCTCGGTCTCCAGCCGGGCCAGCTGCTGAGACACGGCCGGGGGAGTCCGGCGGAGCTGTTCGGCGGCGCGGGTGACGCTGCCCTGCTCCCGGAGGGCCAGCAGCACCAGCAGGCGTGACGGGTCGAGCATGAAGGTTTACTTTACGCTTCCCGAAGTTCCGTAACTGGAAGTGAATCAGCGCGCGGAGAAGACTTGGCGCTGTGACCGAGCAAGCCAGTTTCACGATCGAACCCGAACCCATCGACAGCCCTGAGGCCCAGCTGGCCCTGGGCCGCTACATCGAGGAGCTCAACGGCCGGTTCCCGGACGGGTTCGACACCAGTCGCGCCGCCCCGCCGGCGAAGGACGACTTCACGCCGCCGGTGGGGGACTTCCTGGTGGTTCGCGCCGAGGGCCGGGTGCTCGGTTGCGGCGCGGTGCGCACCGGGGGTGGCATCGCCGAGATCCGGCGGATGTGGATCGCGCCGGAGCTGCGCGGCAGGGGCGCGGGGCGAGCCTTGCTCGCGGCGCTGGAGGAGCGCGCGCGACGTCTTGGGTGCTCGCTGATCCGCCTGGACACCGCTACCGAGCTGCACGAGGCCCGCGCGCTCTACGACTCGGCCGGCTACCAGGAGGTTCCGGCGTACAACGACAACCAGTACGCCAAGCACTGGTTCGCGAAACCGGTGTCCTGACCAGGGCTCTAAGCTGCGGGAATGCGCATCGAGCCGGTCGAGTACGACCACCCCGACGCCAAGAGGTTGATCGACGAGCTCCAGCGGGAGTACGTCGTGCGCTACGGCGAGGAAGACCTGACGCCGGTGGACCCCGTCGAGTTCCGGTCGCCCGGTGGCCTGTTCCTGCTCGGCTACGTCGACGCCCGTGCGGTCGCGTCCGGCGGGTGGCGGGTCCAGGCCGGCGACGGGCCCGGTTTCCGGGACGGCGACGCCGAGCTCAAGCGGATGTACATCGCTCCCGATGCGCGCGGGAACGGGTTGGCGCGGCGGATGCTCGCCGAACTGGAGAACACCGCCGCGCTGGCCGGCCGCAAGCGCATCGTGCTGGAGACCGGCATCCGGCAGCCGGAGGCGATCGGCCTCTACGCCTCCTCCGGCTACACCGAGATCGAGAAGTTCGGGGTGTACCGCGACGACCCGCTGAGCAGGTGCTTCGGCAAGGATCTCTAGGCGTTGCCGCCCGGGCGCCAGAGCACGTCGCCGTCCGGGTTCGCCACCCGGGCGAGGATGAACAGCAGGTCCGAGAGCCGGTTCAGGTACTTGGCGGGCAGCGGCGAGGTGCGCTCGCCGTCGGCTTCCTGCAGCGCCCACGCGGACCGCTCTGCGCGCCGGGCCACGCACCGGGCCTGGTGCAGCAGCGCGCCGCCGGGGGTGCCGCCGGGGAGGATGAAGGAGTCCAGCTTGCCCAGGCGCGCGTTGAACTCGTCGCACCAGCCTTCGAGGCGGTCGACGTAGGCCTGGGTGATGCGCAGCGGCGGGTACTTCGGGCTTTCGGCGACCGGGGTGGAGAGGTCCGCGCCCACATCGAAGAGGTCGTTCTGCACCGCCCGCAGCACCTCGACGACGTCGTCGGAGAGCTGCGCGGTGGCCAACGCCACGCCGAGCACGGAGTTCGTCTCGTCCACGTCCGCGTAGGCGATGAGCCGCGGATCGGTCTTGTGCACCTTGGAGTTGTCCGACAACCGCGTCGTGCCCGAGTCGCCGGCCCGCGTGTAGATCTTCGTCAGGTGGACAGCCATGCCGTCAGCCTAGGCGGAGGCGGCCGTGCCCCGTCGGGCGTGACAGGAAGGTTCCCATGCTCCAGTTCTGCGGGGCTGGAGTGACAGGAAGGTTCCCATGCTCGCTCGATGCAACCCGCTCCGATGGCGGTGGGGGGTGGGCCGTAACCTCGATGCTCGTGAGTGAGCACTTCCGGGTACACGGCGGGGCGCGCCTCGTCGGCGAGGTCGACGTCGTCGGGGCGAAGAACAGCGTGCTGAAGCTGATGGCCGCGGCGCTGCTGGCGGAGGGCACGACGACGATCGTCAACTGCCCGGAGATCCTCGACGTTCCGCTGATGGCCGACGTGCTGCGCAGCCTCGGCTGCGAGGTGTCGATCGACGGCGGCACCGTGCACATCACGACTCCGGCGGCGATCAGCCACGAGGCCATTTCACCGTCGATGGGCAAGCTGCGCGCGTCGGTGTGCGTGCTGGGGCCGCTGGTCGCCCGGTGCCGCCGTGCCGTCGTGACGCTGCCCGGCGGCGACGCGATCGGTTCCCGCCCGCTGGACATGCACCAGAACGGGCTGCGGCAGCTCGGTGCGACCAGCCACATCGAGCACGGCGCGGTGGTGGCCGAGGCGGAGAACCTGCGCGGCGCGCAGATCTGGCTGGACTTCCCCAGCGTGGGCGCGACCGAGAACATCCTGATGGCCGCCGTGCTGGCCGAAGGCACCACCGTGATCGACAACGCGGCGCGGGAGCCGGAGATCGTCGACCTCTGCGTGATGCTGCAGCAGATGGGCGCCAAGATCGAAGGTGCCGGCACCTCCACGCTGACGGTGCACGGGGTGTCCTCGCTCAAGGCGGTCGAGCACCGCGTGATCGGGGACCGGATCGTCGGCGCGACCTGGGCGTTCGCCGCCGCTGCGACCCGCGGCGACATCATGGTGCGCGGTGTCGATCCGCGGCACGTGAACCTGGTGCTGGAGAAGCTGCGCAGCGCCGGGGCGGAGGTCACCACGTCCGAGGAGAGCTTCCGCGTGGTGATGCACGACCGCCCGCACGCGGTGGACTTCGTGACGCTGCCGTACCCGGGTTTCCCGACGGACCTGCAGCCGATGGCGCTGGCGTTGTCGTCGGTCGCCGATGGTACCTCGATGATCACCGAGAACCTGTTCGAGTCCAGGTTCCGCTTCATCGAGGAGCTGGTCCGGATGGGCGCCGACGCCCGCACCGACGGGCACCACGCGGTGGTGCGCGGCCTGGAGCGGCTGTCCAGCGCCCCGGTGTGGGCGACCGACATCCGCGCCGGGGTGGGCCTGGTGCTCGCCGGGCTGTGCGCGGACGGTTCGACCGAGGTGTGGGACGTGTTCCACATCGACCGCGGCTACCCGAACTTCGTGGAGAACCTGCGCGGCCTGGGCGCCGAGATCGAACGCGTGACCGACTGAGCTGCAGTTCACCCGTTCGGGCCGGACCATGGGCGAGAACCTGCTCCCGGGTTGAAGGGGCGATGGTCATGGCGAGCAGAGGGTGGACGCGAAGAGATTTCCTGAAGGGCTCCTGCGTCGCGGCGGGCGCACTCGTGCTGGGCGGGTGTGCGCGCACCGGCGGGGGCGGGGCAGGCGGTGATCCGCTCGAAGCGGCCCGCAGCTCCGGCACCATCCAGGTCGGCATCGCAGGCGAGGCGCCCTACGGCTTCACCGACGCGGCCGGCCGGGTCACCGGTGAGGCGCCGGAGGTGGCGCGCGCGGTGTTCCGGGGCCTGGGCGTCAACGACGTGCAGGCTACGCAGGTCGACTTCAACCAGCTGATCCCGGCGCTGAACGCGGGCAAGTTCAGCGTGGTCGCGGCGGGCATGTTCATCACCCCGGAACGCTGCAAGAACGCGGCGTTCTCGATCCCGGACTACCTGGCGCCGACGTCGTTCCTGGTGCCGAGGGGCAATCCGGAGGGAGTCGCCACGTTCGAAGACGTGGTGCGGAAGAAGCTGCAGCTCGCGGTGCTCAGCGGCGCGGTGGAGAAGGACTACGCGCAGCGGCTGGGCGTGCCCGGCTCGCAGTTGCAGGTCTTCGACACGCAGAACGCGCTGCTGCAGGCGGTGCTCAACAAGCGCGCCTACTGCGCCGCGTTGACGAACATCTCGCTCAACGACGTGGTGAAGAAGAACCCGGGCGCGCCGGTCGAGGTCACCAAGGGCTTCACGCCGGTGATCAACGGCAAGGCCGAGGTGCAGGCGGGTGCGTTCGTGTTCCGCTCGTCGGACACCGCGCTGCGCGGCGCGTTCAACACCGAGTTGAAGAAGCTGCACGACAACGGCGAGTGGGTCCGCATCACCGAGCCGTTCGGCTTCACCAGCGACAACCTGCCACCGGCCGATGTGACCACGGACGCTCTGTGCGCCGGTAGCTGACCCCGGCAACGGGAGGCGACATGTCCGGGAACGTCTCGCACTTCGTCTCGGTCCTGCTGCAAGGCGCGCCGCCGACGGTGATCGCGACGCTGTGCGGCATCGCGCTGTGCGTCGTGCTGTCGCTCGCGGCCGGCCTCGGCATGCTGTCGCCGTGGCGGTGGGTGCGTGTCATCGCCCGCAGCTACGTCGAAGTCTGGCGCGGCACATCCGAAGTGGTGCAGCTGTTCTGGATCTTCTTCGCCCTGCCGCTGCTGGTCGGCTTCGAGCTGCTGCCTCTGTGGGCGGGCATCCTCGTGCTCGGCCTGAACCACGGTGCGTACGGCGGCGAGATCGTGCGGGGCGCGGTGCGGGCGGTGCCGAAGGAACAGCACGAGTGCGCGGTCGCGCTGAGCTTCGGCCCGGCGCAGCGGATGTGGCGGGTGATCCTGCCGCAGGCGGTGGTGGAGATGATCCCGCCGTTCAACAACCTGTTCATCCAGCTGCTGAAGAGCAGCGCGCTGCTGTCGCTGATCTTCGTGCACGACATCACCTACCAGGGCCGGGACGTCCTCGAACCGAACTTCACCGGCCAGACCACGCTGATCTACCTGCTGATGCTGGCGCTGTACCTGGTGCTGGCGCTGCTGATCACGGCGGTGATGCGGGTGCTGGAGAAGCGGGCCGCGGCGGCCGTGGGCCGCGAGCCCGTCGCGCCGTCGAAGGCGCTCGGCCGAGCCGAAGGCGGGGCGGTCTAGTTGATCTGGGACTGGGAGTTCACCGGACGGATCATCCCGGACATCCTGCGCGGTCTGGTGGTGACGTTCGAGGCGACGCTGCTGGGTTCGATCGTGGCCTTCGCGCTCGGCCTCGTCCTGGCGCTGCTGCGGCGATCCCGGATCCGGCTGGTCAGCGGGGCGGTCTGGGTGCTCATCGAGTTCGTCCGAAGCACGCCGCTGCTGGTGCAGCTGTACTTCCTGTTCAACGTGCTGCCCGGGATCGGCCTGAGGTTCTCCTCGCTGACCACCGGCGTGATCGGCCTCGGCGTGCACTACGCCTGCTACACCGCCGAGGTCTACCGAGCCGGGATCGAGGGCGTACCGCGAGGCCAGTGGGAGGCTGCGGCGGCGTTGAGCCTGCCCACCCGCCGGGTGTGGACGAGCGTGATCCTGCCGCAGGCGATCCCGCGGGTGCTGCCGGCGCTGGGCAACTACACGATTTCGATGTTCAAGGAAACGCCGCTGCTGCTGGCGATCGGGGTACTCGACCTGGTGGGGGCGGCGCAGGAAGCCGGAGCGGAGGCCTACCGGTACGTCGAGCCGCTGACCTTGGCGGGCATCTGCTTCCTGCTGCTCAGCTACCCGTCGTCGCTGCTGGTGCGGAGGTTGGAGAGCCGTGTCGGGATCTGATGCGGGCCACGACATGATCCGGTTCGACCGCGTGGTCAAGCGGTTCGGCGACAACGTGGTGCTGGACGAGCTGGACTTCGCGGTGCGGCCGGGCGAGCGGGTCACGCTGATCGGGCCCAGCGGATCGGGCAAGACGACGATCCTGCGGCTGTTGATGACGCTGGAACGGGTCGACGGCGGCACCATCCACGTCGGCGAGGACTGCCTGACCCACGTGCGGCGGGGAGGGCGGCTGGTGCCCGCCGACGAGAAGCACCTGAGGAAGGTGCGCAGGCGGATCGGCATGGTGTTCCAGCAGTTCAACCTGTTCCCGAACATGCGGGTGCTGCGCAACATCACCGAAGCACCGGTCCACGTGCTCGGTCGGTCCACTGAGGACGCCGAGCGGCGGGCGCGGGAACTGCTGGACGTGGTGGGCCTGGCGGACAAGATCGACGCCTATCCCACGCAGCTTTCCGGTGGCCAGCAGCAGCGGGTGGCGATCGCGCGAGCGCTGGCGATGAGCCCGGACGTGCTGCTGCTGGACGAGATCACTTCGGCTCTGGATCCGGAGCTGGCCGCCGAGGTGCTGGACGTGCTGCGAGATCTGGCGCGCACCAGCGACATCACGATGCTGTGCGTGACGCACGCGATGAAGTTCGCCCGCGACGTCTCGCACCGGGTGCTGATGTTCGACGCGGGCAAGATCGTCGAGGACAAGCCGCCCGCCGAGCTGTTCGAGAATCCGGAGCAGGAGCGCACCCGGGCGTTCCTGCGATCGGTGCTCGACGAGGCCTGACCGGTACCTGTCGGAACCGGCGGTTAAGGTCCGCGGCAGGTTCCGGAGCAGTCGGGAGGACGCGGATGACCACGTCGACGAAGGTCGGCCGATTGATGGCCTTCACCGCGAAGCCGGGCAAGGGCGGTGACCTCGCGGCTGCGATGCTGCAGGTCGCGGAGGGTCTCCGGCAGGTGCCCGGCTGCGAGCTCTACGTCATCAGCCAGGATTCCGGCGACCCGGACACGGTCCGGGTGGTCGAGGCGTGGGCGGACGAGGCGAGCGCGGACGCCGCGCTGGCGGCAGCGGCCAACACCACCGGCCCGGTCAGCATCGAAGCGGTGCTGGGAATGCTGGCGAAGCCACCGGAACGCATCGACCTGACCACGCTCGGCGGCGTGGGGCTGTGACGCCTGACCGGCGGCAGGTCAGGCCGGGTTCCGGCGTTCGTGCAGGAGAAGCAGGGTGTAGGCGGCGATCGACTGCGCATCGGTGATCTCGCCTGCGGCGATCATCGCCTCGAACTCGGTCCGGGAGAACCAGGCGGCACGCATGTCCTGCTCCTCCAGCTCGCGCTCGTGTTCGCCGGAGGTGAGCCCGGTGGCCAGGAACGCCCGGCCTCGCTGGCTGGTGAGCCCGGGAGCCACATCGAGGACGCCGATGTCGACGAGCTTCTCGGCCCGCAGACCGGTTTCCTCGCGCAGCTCCCGCGCGGCCAGCTCGGTGGGCGCGACATCGAGCCGGTCCGGGGCGGTGCCCTGCGGGAATTCCCAACGCCGCAAGCCCAACGGGTAGCGAAACTGCTCCACGAGGTGGAGCCGATCGCCGTCGAGCGGGATCACCAAGGCGTAGTTGGGCTTGTCGACCACGCCGTATATCCCGTCCGAGCCGTCGGCCCGGCGAATGCCGTCCTCGCGAACGGTCATCCACGAGTTGGCGTAAACCTCGCGGCTGCTCGTCTGCTGCATGAGCCCATGATGCCGCACGCAGGACCCCAGCGGCCCGGATCAACCAGAGGGCGCGCTCGCCTGACCACGCGACGACGCCAGGTGCCGGTCAACGATCGCGCGGTGTTGGGCGGGCAGTGCTCTGCCGCCTGGTCTGGGTGTTCGTCTGGGGTCCACTGTGGGCGGTGGGATGAACTCGGGTCTCCCGTCGCGCATGGCGATGTCCCAGCGTTGGTTGTGGAGCGTGCGGTGGTGGTGGCCGCAGAGCATCACCATGTTGTTCAGGTCGGTGGCTCCGCCGTCGACCCAGTGCCGAACGTGGTGCGCTTCCGGTGTCCCTGGCGGCCGGTCACACTCCGGGAACGCGCACACGCCAT
>NZ_JBWKKU010000011.1:0-193678 GCF_056431445.1 Saccharopolyspora sp. NPDC045941 | reverse complement strand
GCTATCTAACGTTGGCAGGGTTACCGCTGGGCACGTCAGGATCGGACTTGACGTGCTAACCCCACGGATAAACCCGGGGGTCTGCGCACTACGTCTACCTGATCACCTGATCGACAATGGCCGTGCCCGTCTTCACGGGGCGGCGAACAGATTTTACCGGGGTCCTTCACCTCATCTGATCCGGATCAGCGGGTCCAGACTGGTTCCGCCTCCGGGGGCCGGCGTAGGACGTCCATTGCTCGATGTATCGCTACCGCGTCCAGCTCCGGGGGAAGTAGGCCGGCGTCGCGGATGTGCGCCAATAGGTCCGGGTCCGGGGCCAGGTGGTGGTGTTCCAGGTAGTACGCGATGGTGTCCGGCCAGATCCAGGTGCCGTCGGTGCGGAGGCTCATGGGGACGACCGCGCCGCGGGAAGGGTCGACGACGTCGTCCAGGGTGGCCGTCGTGGTCATTAGGGCAGCGCCGGCGCGTAGGTAGTCGAGGATCTGGCCGCGTTCAGCGTCGTTGTCCATCCGGGGGTGGTCCGGGGCGAAGCTCGGGCCGGAAGCCGGGTCCACCGCGTCGAAAACCCGCGCCACCGTGATTTCCGGCGTCTCGGTGGCAGCCCACAGGAGCGCACCGTAAGCGCGGGCCGCGCGCTGGTACGTGGGCACCGGGCCGACGACCGGGGTGACCTCGACCTGCGGAGCCGCTTCACCGGCGGCGATGAGCGCTTGCTGCAGGCGAGCGGTGAGCGCGGGCAGGTCGTCATCGTCGGCTTCGACGACGTAGACCGCTCGCGGAGGCGGGTACGGCGCGCCATCCGGGGACCTTCGCCATGCACGCCACATTCCGTGCGCGGCAGGCTCTCCACTGAGGACTTCGATCAGTGCTGCCACGACGGAATCGTCGTTGGAGCCAACGGAATCCGGTGGCTCGGCGCTGAACTGCCACACCAGCGGCGGATCGTCGATCACGGGTTCAATGCCTTGCAGGACGTCCGGCGATGCACCCTCCGTCTCGAAGACGGTCGCGAGCACACCCAAATCCCCTTCGGTGAGCGGCAGGGCGTACCGCGTGGCGGTGGATGCCACCGCGCGGGCAACCTCGTCGAGCCGGTCGTCCGCGAGCCAGGCACGAGCCTGCGTGACCAACTCGTCCGGTGCGAATCCGGCCTGCCGTAAAAGTACTTCGTGCATGGCGGCCTTGACGTCCGCTTTCTTGTCAGGTGTGGTCACTTTCCTTCTCCTCGGCACGTTGTCGGTACCAGAACTCGGGTGGTTCGCCCGGTCATGCTTCACTCGTCATCCGGTGCTGATGTTTCCGAAAATACTGCTCGGCTGCCTTTCCCGATCGCTGTAGTCTCAACTCTCGCGCTGGCCCGCTCTGCCGACCTGTCCACCTGATCACCGCGGGCGGTGCTCCGTTGACGTAGCGGGGCGGCGCCGAGCCGTTCACCGCGGCACGCAATTCCGGCCCCGACCTCCACAGCTGTTGGCCCTCGGAGCCCAGCAGGTACCAGTGCCCGGTGCCCAGCCCGTCGACGAACTTCGGCAACACCTTGCCGTCCTCGGCGACCGAGACCTTCGTGGCATGAACAAGCCCGTCCGCGGTTTGAACCACATCGACCCTCGCCGTCCACACTCGCATGTGCAGCGCGCGGGCGAAGCGCTCCGCGAACGTCAATTCGCCCGGCCCTAGTCGCCGATGCGCGCCGCACCCCAGCAACGCAACTGCCGGTCCCGGGACGAAACGCTGGTCTTTTCGCACCTCGTCGGCGAAGGCTTCGGGCGTCACCTTCCGGCCGTCGGGCAACACCGCCCGCCCGTCGGGCGTCACGTGCACACCGACGATCTGGGTGCCGTCCGGCAAATCGGGTGCCGACTCCCCGGCCTGCTCGATCGTCTCGGTGGAATCGCCGGGCCCCCGGAACAGCAGCGGTTCCGGTCGTGGTGAACGGGTCAGTTCGGTGGGCGGCTCGACTGGCCGCGGCTGGCTTCCGTCCGCCCGGTGCAGCATCCACTTCGGCCCCCGGCCTCGGTTTACCCGTGCCAACACATCCGCGCCGGTACTTCGCAGCTCGGTGACCTCGGCATTGGGGATGACCGTGCCGTCGTGCCCGAGCACCAGCAGCGGCCGACTGCCTTCGGGGACAGCGGCGGCGTGATGCGGCGACCGGGTCCATCCGCTGTATTCGGCGGTTTCGGTCGCCCCATGGATCGGAAGACTCACCGGCGCGCTGCGCACACCCCAACGGAAGTCGAATCTTGGCGCGGTCCCCGCCTGCACCGAAGAGCCGGAGCTTGCCATCGCTGAAACAAGATCCGCACCAGGAAGCTGCCGCATGCCGCCCGCGGCCGACAACAGGTACCAGTGCCCTGCTGTCGCGGACCGGACCTCGCCGCCGAGTCTTGCTTCAGCCCATTCGCTCCACGTCGGCAACCCGCTGCGGACGAACGACAAATCGCCGGTGACAACTCGGCCATCGGCGGCATGCCACACCTCCTGGTCGGCCGCGATCACGTCGACACCGAGGATGTCACGCAGCTCAGCCGCACCGGCCAGGTCGAGCGATCCGTCAGTTCCCACCAGCACGATCGGCCGCCTGGCCCAGCCAGGCAGCTGTTCGATTCGCGCGGCCAGCTCGGGCACCGTGCGGTTGTCACCGGATGCGGTCAGCCCGACCACCAGGTGGCCGCCGACCTTGGGCAGCAGCGCCGCCGCGTCCTGGTCGTCGGCGTTGGGTGTCCAGACGGCCGGCAGTGCGGCCGGGGCCGGGGCCGGTGCGCTGGCCGGCGGGGACGGCTCAGGCGGCGGTCCGGGCAGGTTGTTCGCCGCTGCCTGGGCGGACTCCACGGCGAAGTACCCGCCGTTGTCGATGGTCACCTCGACTTCGGCTGGTTTTCCCGGCAGGGCGACAAAAAGAGTGCGGTGCCCGGTCTGATCGGTGAGCGTGTAGATCGCCTTGCCCGCCCGGTAGACGTGGTAGGTGCCCTTCATCTCGGCGGTGACCTCCCGGGCATTGCCGCGGGTGGAAACCTGGACGCGCGGCTTCGACCTGCTGCCCGACACCCCGCCCGACGGGTCGAGTGTGCTGCTCTCGCCGGGAAGGAGCATGTCCCCGGCCAGGTTGCCGGATTTGCCGCTCTTTGCCTTGGAACCGCTGCCCTGCACCATGGCCAGACCGGGCAAAGTCGCGCTGATGTTGCTGGTGTCCGTTTGGGTGACTTCCTGCTCGGTTTTCTGCTCGTGGGTCAGCCCGCCGGTCGCGGTGAAGGAGTTGACGTACTCGACCTCGGCGAACCGCAGGCGCACCGCGAGACCGTGCTCGTCGTCCCAGACCATTCCGGTCTCGACCATGGCGGGGAAGGGCACCGGGCCGTCCAGCAGTTCCTGCGTCATCGCGGTCAAGCCTTCTTCTCCACCGAGCTGCCACAGCAGTTGCGCCGGCAGGGTGGCCGGGCGGACCCAGCCGCTGCCGGCGGGGGCCTGCATCGACGGTTCCGAACTCGCCGGGTCGGCGTCGTTGGTCGCCTGCTGCGTTGTATGCGCCAGCGCCGCAGCCAGCCAGGGGAACAGTCGCTCGCTTCCGGGTAGTGCCAGCGGGATCACGTCCATCCCACGCAGATCCTGCGGTAGCGATCCCAATTCCACCGCGCCTCCGACGGGCACGGGCCGGCCGCTGATCCGCACCGGGCGCGGCGCCGGCGGCGTGGTCGTGGTCAAGCCCCCTGGGATGGTGAACAGGGCCGTGCCATCGCTGGTGAACCGCCGTTGCTCCGGTGTGCGGGTGTCGTCCCGCATCGCCGACCACATTTCGACACCCCGCCTCGGCGCGGTCAGCAGCAGGTTGTTCAGCACCGCGTTCGGGGTCCACGACCGATACATCTCGACCTGGAACCAGGTCGGCCAGGTGTAGGAGTACGAGGTCTCGTCCTCCGCTGCCAGCCGTCGCTTGAACGCATCGCTGTCGGTGTCGCGTTGGCTTCGTGACCATTCCTTGCCGTAGCCCGCGTCCGGGTGCGCGCCCGCCCGGCGCAGTTTGCCGTTGAAGCTGCGGGCTACGAGAACACTTCCGAGAAGGCCGCCGCCGCTCGACCGGGATTCGGTTTGCGCCCGTTTCTCGGTGTTCTGGAAGAAAGTGTCGGATTTGATCTCCGTGTTCGGCGTGGCCTGAGCGTCCGGCGCGTACCGTGCGCGAACGACGAACTCGATCGTCTCGGTGCCGCCCAGATACGGCCGGGCGGCCAGCAACGACGTCCCGGATGTCGTCCCCTGGCCGAACCGAGCACCCAGTGCGGTCGACGACGCCAGTGTTTCCACGGACCCGCCGATCCCGGTCGGCACCTCCAGCCAGCGACCCGTACCGAAACCGGGAGCATGGTCGGAGATCATGCTCTTGATCAGCGGGGCGACCTCGTGCGCATTGGAGATCTCGGTGACGATGGTCGGGCCGAGCGCAGCGCCGGAAAGTACGAACTCCGGAGGATAGCGCACCTCGGTCGCCGGTTTCGGCTTCGCCGCCACCCCGGCGGGCAGGTCGAGGTGCCGGGTCTGCGGTGGCTGTCCCTCCGCGTCCGGTTCCCGAGCGGGGTTGGTGTGCAGTCGCTGCGCGACGGCGTCCGCGAGCAGGAATTCGACGCCGCCGTTGACCGCGATCTGCTCGGTTTCCGCGGCCGCGTCCGATTCCCCGTAGCTGGTGATCTCGAACACGGCATGCGCGCGGTAAAGGTGGGTCGCTCCGCGTGTCTTGCCGGTCCGTCGGCGTGCGGTGCCAAGACCGTAGGTGGTTCCCTTCTCCTGACTGAAGGTTCCTCGGCCGGTGAACGACGGGGCCACGTGGGCTCGTTTGCCGGATTTGCTCCCGAACTGCATCAGCGTGGGGACGCGGAAACGTCCCTCGCCGCCTATTCCTCTCGTTTCCTGACCGTCGAGCTTCAGCCCGCCCTCGGCGACCCCTTCCAGACTGAGCTTGTCCGAAACGGTGTCGATCGGATGGGCATCGAACAGCCGCAGCCGCACCCGGCCGCCGGTGATGGGCAGCCCGCCGGGTGCCAGCAGCTGGTCGAGGGGCGCTGCCAGCGGGTCCTCTGGGTCCGGTGTTGCGTCGTGTTGTTTCGTGCCCGCAAGGTTGTGCAAGATGTCTTCGATGGGCTCGCTGAGCACCGTGGACGGTGTTGCCACGCCCTGTGGCATGAGGAATTCGACCTTCACCTGGAACGGGTTGTCGTCCTGGTTGGCGTAGTCGAAGTCCCGGATGACCGTACCGAGGTTCGTCAGATCACCTTGCGCAGTGGTGGGTGCCAGTGGCTCCGGAACCAGCACGCGCGCCCAGCCATCGATCGTGGAACTGCCGGTCGTCGTGGCGCTGCTGGACGTCGAGGCACCGCCGGAACTCCGGACACTGTCCGAGTCACTGCCGGATGTCAAGGACCCGCCGGACAGAGTGGTGAGCTCGATGTCGCCGTTGTTCGGCGCATCAGACCGGTTTGCCTGCCCGCGGAACAGGCCTAGCCAGCGGTACCACGGGTCCGGCTGAACGTTCTGTGCCTCAGCCGGCTCGGTCTGCTCGGTCTGCGACTCCGGCTGCTCGGTCTCCGGGGTGGTGGCCTTCGTCGAAACGGAGATCGACCAGGTCACCTGCCGGTCGAAGGTGACTGCGGGCCCTTTGTACTTCGCGCGTCGGTTGACCTTGTAACTCTGCGCGGCGGTGCTGCTGTACCCGTGTGAGAACTGGGCTGACGCGCCGAAGAGGAAGCCTATGTTGCGCCAGGAATCCTTGCGCTTGGTGCCGATCACGGCCCCCGACTCGACGCCGATCCGCTGCTGCGTGCCGGCTTTCGCCTTGATCTCGCCGCGGATGGCGTTCTTCGCGGTGAAGTCCACGGTGGCCTTCTCGACCTTGCCGGTGCCGATCAGAGCACCCAGTTCCGGCTTGACCTTGATCGTCACCAGCTGATCACCGACCCGGATCGTCTTGGTGGCGCTGCGCACCTCTCCGCTGAACAAGCCGAACAGCGCGGACGCGCCGAAAACCGAGGACAACTGCGTCTCGACGAGCGCCCGCTTGTCGTGGGTCAGCGACGCGAGCTCGTTCCCCGCCGACTCGCGCAGCAATCGGCGCACTTCAGGGAGCACCCGTTCGATTCCTGGCGCTCGGTCCACCACACCGCCACCGGTGCTCTTGCCGGCCGCGAGCATGTCGGGCTGCCGGGGCTCGCCCGTGGGAATCGTGATCTCCGGACGCTTGCTGTAGTCGGCCAGGATCGACAGTACGAGTTGCTCGGCGGTTTCGTTCTCCAGCGGGGCGTCAACCGGACGCACTCTTTCGACCAGGTCACGGAAGTTCTGGCGCTGCCGTAGTTTATCCGGCACCGTCGGGCTTTCGTGCGGCGCGTCTTGCTCCTCGGCGATCTGCCGGGCGGAGTGTGCCGCGGAAATCTCTTCGAGCCGGGCGAAGTCGTCGTCGGGCATCCACAGGAACACTTTCTCCGCACCGGTATCCGAGCCTTCCAGCGTCGGATTCGTGGAGTACCGCTCAACCCGCACATCCAGCGTCGCCTCCACCAGGACGGCATCGCCCTCGATGCTGGTCACGCTCTTCTTCCCAGTGCTGATGCCCAGAACCTGCGTCAGCGACTCGCCCGATCCCGCCGAACCGGACACCGTGAAGGGTGTGATCGTGGTGTAGGAGCCGAGGCCGCGTCGTTTCTCGTTGACATCGGCGACGAATCCAGGCCCCACCGTCACCGAGGCTTCGGCGTTCGCAGACTGCGCCTCGCTGGTGTCAAATTTCGTTTCGCTACCGGCATTCTGCCCCAAATTCACGGCCGGAACGGCGCGGCTGTCAACCCGCCGCACCGAGCGCAGCTCCGCGGACACCTCCAGCGACAGCGTGTTCAGCTTCGCGCCCGGCAACCGCAACGGGCTTGGCCGGTAACCGCCACCGGTGATCTCCTCGAACTTCACGATCGCCTTGTCTTCGGCCAACTCCCGCGACACCGAATCACGGACACCGACGCCTACTTCCGACAGTGGCAACTTGGCGAGAACCTGCTGACGAATTCGCCGCATGGCGGCCGCTTGTGGCACGGCGAACACCTCGTGCAGGGCTGAGGCCGGAAGGGGCAGCACTGGATCGTCCGGGCCGGGCTTGGTGGTGGCGGGTGGCACATCCTCCCCGTCGTAGCAGATCAGTGCCACATCGGTGATCTCGTCGGTCCGGTACGTCTCCGGCGGGTTCTCTCCTTCCCGCACGTCGATGACGAACCGACCGTCGACGACGAAATTGCGCTCGGGAACCCGGCTGCTCAGCCCGCGCGAAAATTCCGTTGCCGATACGAGGCTGCGCTGCTCGCTCTTCCCCATTGAGGGCCGCACGGAGGGGTTGAAGATTACGTTGCGAACCGCGCCCTTGGCCGCCGCGCCCACCATGTTGGGCACGACACCGAGCATGCCGAACTGGGGGCTCTGTTCCTGCCCGACAGTCAGGCCCGCGTCGGCGTAGCGAATGCCATACTCGAGGACTCCGTCGGCCTGCGGCAGGCGCACGGGCGTCGACGCGGTGCGTTCGAACTTCAGGTGCAGCTCGCGGGAGCCGACCTCGATCCGGATGCCTTCGTCGGCCAGACGCCGCAGGGTTCGCGTGAGCTTGGCGTCGGAGAACAGCTCCTCGATCGCGGCTCGGGCGGGTTCCCGCAAATCTTCCGGTAGGGCGGTAAGAATGTCCTCGGGGTCGATATTGCCGGTCTGCCAGATCTTGCCGCTGCCCATCGCACCGTCGGCGGCGTAGGGCGGCAGGTCGACCTGCCGGACCGTCACGTCGGCGCGGTCTGCCGCGATACGGGCTTGGGTCAGGGCCTTGGTGGCGGTCTTGGCCGCTTCCGCAGTGGCGCCACGCTCGTTTTCGGCGCGGGCAATTGCCTCGGCGGTGCGTTCGCTCGCTTCTTGATCCGCCGTTTCCAGTCGCTCAATCCGCTCCCGCACAGCGGTGAACTCTGCGGCAGCGGTCTCCACGCGCGCCTCCGCGCGCGCCTCCGCGTCGGCGCGCTGGGCAAGCAGCAGCGCATCCGGCACAGGTCCCTGGTTCTCGTGCTGGTTTCGCAGTAGCTGCGCCCGCTCGCGGGACACCCTTAAAAATCCGCGCCGTTTCTGAATCAAGTTCTGCCGAGCCGCATCGAGTTCCGCGCGCAATTCGTCCTGCCGCTGCCTGGCCGCCGTCAGGTCTTGCTGCGCCGCCGTCAACTTCTCGGCTTGCTGCCGAGCACGCTCGACACTCGCCGCGGCCGAGGTGGTCTCGTCGGTCGCCGTCTTGAGCAACGCGTCGGTCTCGGCGGAGTCGGCGGCCGTGACGGTGGTGGGCGGCGCCTCCGGCGCGGGTGCATCCAGCATGCTGTAGATCTGGGTGAGTTGGTCATCGGCAGCCGTGATGTTGCTGCGCGCTCGGGCCACTTTCCCGATGTGGTCGGAATTCCGCAGCGATGCCAGGTCGGGCCGCGGCTCCGTGCGGAACCGCGCCGGCTCCGCGCGCAGATGCACCCAGTTAGGACTCAGCCCCCCGGTCTGGCCCTGCGGCAAGGAAACGTCCGCGGGGGCCTGTCCTGGTTGCCAATCGCCCTTCCGGGTCGTCTCCCAGGTGCCCTGCGAATAGTTAGGACGCATCTTGGAGTGCTCGTCCAAAGACCAGCCACCGACCATGGAGGCAAACGGCATGGTCGCCGGACCGAACCACACGATGCCCCGCGTCCAGATCGCCTCAGCATCCAACGCCCCGTCCAACTCCCGCGCGAACTCCTCCGAGACCCCACAGGCATACAGCCGGATCGACCGCCGCCCGCCCATTCTCGACCGAATCAAATCAGCCAGCTGCCGGGCATCCGCACTCTCGCCGCCGATAAGCACTCCGCCGCGCCCATCGCCTTTCACCACCACCGCCAACCGGCCATCCTCAACCGGCAAACCACGCGCTGCAGCACGAGTGTCCTCGTCCAAATCGGACGGTGACACCATAATCCCCGCCGGAATCTCCTCTGGCCGAACATTCCGCAACCACTGCTCGGCCGCCCGCGCCTGCTCCAGGTTCAACCCGATCCTGTCCAGGTCCTCCGGAGTCCAGCTCCCCAACTGCGCCCACTGCCTCGCAACCGCGACCTGAGCACGCATATCCGGAACGAAATCCGCCGGCAACGCCGCCAAATGCTCCTCCATACGCCCAACCAACTCCGCCAACTCAACAACCACAGGCGGCCCAACAACCGCCGAATTCCTCGCCGGAATCTCCGCTGCGCCCGAACCCAACACCCGCTCAGACCGAGTCGTATTCCAGGTGCCAAAACCATTGGTCTCCGGACCGAACACCATGTCCGGCGTCCAGATGACCTCAGCATCCAACGCCTCATCCAACTTCCGCGCGAACTGCTCCGAGACCTCACCGGCATACAGCCGGATCGACCTCTTCCCGACCATTCCCGCTCGAATTAAACTAGCCAACTTCCAGGCATCGACACTCTCTCCGCCGATAAGGACTCCACCGTGCCCATTGCCTTTCAGCCACACCGCCAACCGGCCATCCTCAACCGGAAAACCACGCGCTACAGCACGAACATCCGCGTCCAAATCGGACGACATCATAATCCCCGACTCAAAAACCACAGCCGGCCTAACAGTCTCCGCCGGCGCACCCCCAGACACACTCCTGACAGCAGGCCCACCAGCAAACGAAGACCCTCCCCCACCCGACAGCAACTCCGCCAGCTCTGCCGCCTCCCGCGACCACTGCTCAGCCGCCCGCATTCCCTCCAGATGCGAGGAAATCCAGCGCAGATCCGCAGGAGTCCAGCCCTCCTGCTGCACCATCGCCCTCGCTTTCCCGAACTGAGCACGCACATCCGGACGGAAATCCGCCGGCAACGCCGCCAAATGCCCCTCCATACGCTCAACCAACCCCGCCAACGCAACAACCACAGCCGGCCTGACAACCCCAGCCGACGCACCCCCGGACAAACTCCTGGCGGGCGGCCCATCAGCAGCGGATGCCCGGTAGTTCCCCGCGTCGGCCGCCAAGGCTGCCGGAGCGTCCGAGTCGCGCGACTCCAGGTGCTGCACGGCGCGTTGGTGACCGTCCTCGCCGAGCACGGTGCGCAGGACCACGTCCAGTGTGTCCCCGGTATTCGCCAGGAACGCGGCGCGCACCTCCTGGACGGCGGCCGGATCCCCGCGCAGCGCGGCCAGCTCACGCAGCACGGCGTTCTCGTCGGCGGAGTCCCGCGACAGCAGGTGATCCAACGTCCGCGCCCGGCGCTGCGGGCCCGGCACCATCACATCCGGACGCAGTCCCTGCGAAATCGCCACTTCCTCGGTCCGCCACAGGTTCCGTGGCAGGAACGCCCGCTGCTTGCCGGTCATCAACCCGTCATCGGGTATGTAGGAGTTCTGCGGGCGGTGCGGCCGGCCGGTAGCGGTGTCGGTGGGCATTGGCGGATCGGCCCGGTTGAACACCAGCCGGTTATCGTCCTTCGGGCGCTCCTGGAGGTCGCCGACCTGGTCCCTGCGCAACCGCTGGATGAAATCGGGCTCCAGCCCCAGGTGGAGACCGACCCTGGCGGCGAGGCCATACCCGCTGGACCGAAGGCCCCAGACCCTCGGATCCTTGTCGGCAGACTGCCGGAGGTCAACGCGGAAGTGCGACTCGGCCCGGTTGTCGCTGAACTCCAGCTTGACGAAGTACCGCGCGTCCGGGTGCATCCGCTCGGGCCGGAACAGCTCCGTGACCCCGCTGATCGCGCGGTCCTTCAGCTCATCGACCTCCCGTTGGGCATCCGCGAGCCGCTGCTTCGACTCGTCCGCCTTCGCCCGCAACCGCTGCGCCTCGTCTCGCAACGCGGCATTGTGCGGTTCGCGTGCCGCGTCCGTCTTCGCCTCTGCGGCCCACCGCTCGTCGGCACCCGCCTCCTCCCGCAGCGGACTCAGATACGAGTCGGTGTCCAGGTGCGTCCGGACCGTGTACTCCGGCATCGACACACCGTTCGCGGTCTGCCGACGACCGAGCTCGTAGGTCCCCGGGTCGAAGTACTCATCGGGAAGACCGAGGTAGTGCCCGAGCTCGTGCGCGAACGTCGAGCCGAGCGTGTACGGGTTCCAAATGACCTGGTTGGTACCCGCGCTCGGGTCGGTGCGGAGGCCGATCGATCGATGGGCCTCCGCCGGATCATCAACGAACTCCAGCCGGAAGTGGAACTGGTCGCCGGAATGGGCCATCCGGTAGCCCCGGTTGAACAGCTCATCCACCCAATCGGCGGCGCGCCGCTTCAGGTCGTCGATCAGGCGCTGCCGCTGCTCCAGCTCCACGTCGGCCTCGTGCGCCTTGTCCCGCTGCACGTCGGCCCGCTGCCGAGCGGCATCGGCGTCGGCCTGCGCACGGGCAAGCACGACGGCGTTGCCCGGCGACGAATCCAGTCGCTGTGCGAGTCGTCGGACGGCAACCGCGGCATTATCGGCGGCGTGCTCTGTTGCCTCGGCAAGCCGCCGTTCACGCTCGGCGCTCTCCCGGAACGACGCCAGGAACACGTCGGACTCCAGGCGCGCCTTGAACGTGAACTCCTGCACCCCACGACCCGGCGCCACCTCGAAGCGCCGCCAGTCGTAGCTGACGAAGCCCTTTCCAGTCACCAATTTGCCGGGACGGCTGGACATCCGGACGTCCCTGCCCTCGATGGCCACCGAGCCATCCGGAATCGTATTCCGCAAGTGTTCCCACGCGCCGGGCTTCAGCGGGTTCGGCAGCGGGTCGAACCACGACGCCTGCCACACCTGGGTGTGCTGCCAGGCGCCGTCTTCGACCCCGGGTTCCTTCCCACCGTGCCAGAGGGCGTCGTAGTAGGCGGCCTCTCGGAGGCCTGCTGCTTGCTCGGTTTCCCCGCTCCGCTCGGCGGTTTCCCCGGCGGGGGTGTCCGCCCGGTCGTCCGCCGGCCGCGACGAGCGGACCTCTTCATCCGGGTTCGGGTGAGTCCGCGCGGGCATCGTGTCCGGTTCCGACACAACCACATCCGGCGCATCCCCCGGCGAACTCACATCAGAAGACCCACCACGCAATTCCGGACCCGACCGCCGAAGCAACTGCCCCTCAGCATCCAGCACCTCCGCAATCGCACCCTGCGCCTCCTCCAGGCGCTGCCCGGCACGCCGCTCGGCCGCGCGGTTCATCGAGATGAGGTGGCTTTCCTCATCCCGAAACCAGAGATCGGCCTGAAAAAGATCTCTTGGGATTTCCTTCGGTTTCTCTGGATGCGGAAACCCAGCGTGCGCGGGCGCGAGCAAGACGACAGCTCGACCTCGGGGAAACACCCACCCGTCGTCATATGTGCGCGACGGCCCGGTTCTGTAGTCGTCGGCGTACTGCTGCTGTATCTGTTCCGCCGTACCCCTATAGTACGTAACGGACCCGTCATGGGCGTTGACACCCATCTGACGGAGCCACTCTTCCATCGTCAGCGGACGCGCATCGTGATCGTCGCTGTTGGCACTGATGGCCCAGTCCAGCACCCAAAACCTCGGCCCGGAATTGGTATGCTCCGTGACCATCGGCGCGACGTGATAGCGATGTTCCACTTTCGCGGGAATGCCCGGCAACGCCTTTTCTGCATATGGGGAATAAAAGCTCAGATAGGGATCAGTGCGGGCAACGAAGATCTTCCTCGGAGAGGCGCCCATTCGCACCAGGTCCATCACCCAGGCATGCGCTCGGAGCCGGCAGCCGTCCTCGGGGTGATCATAACGCACCGGCGTCTTGCCAAGGGAATAGTTTTCAAATGTGGTGTTCTTCAGCTTCCGGTGCCACTCGATTATCTGCTCCATCGAAGCGGGCCGCGAAATGACGTCACCCAAGACGTTCCCGATCGCTTCGCGATAATCACTCCGCAGCTGGATCAAGTCTGTTCGCAAGTCCGAGCCGAACTGGGTAGTGTAAGCCAATTGCACCGCCCAAATCTTGCGTAGCTCACGGTCCAGCCCACGCATCAGGCGCATCGCGGCCTCGAAAGACTGCTCCCGCACCACAGGATCGGACGCCCCCAAGCCTGTGGACACGTGCCCACGAACCGCAGCCGCGTACTCGAACACATCCCGCCGGAGGTGCGGCGTGTAGCCGAGTCCCGGCGGCACCGAGGTAAACGGCGGCTCGGGGTCACCGGTGTCAGGGGAATCAGGCCGCATTCCCAGCAACTGTGCCGCATACGCGGCATCCTCCCGGCCGAGGACATCGGCCAACACCGAATCCAGCTCCCGGCCGGTATGCGCCTGGAACGCCCGGTATAGTCCCTCGACTGCGACCCGCTTTCCCCGCACCGAGCGCAATGCATCCATTACCGAGTCGACATCAATGTCCTTCTGCGACAACAGCTTGTCCAACGTTGAAGCCCGCCACTGCGCCACCGACCCGAAATCCTCCGGCCGGATGGCGGCAAGCGTCGGCGAACCCGCATCCGCCGCCCCCGGGCGGAAACCGTATGCGCGCGTGCTCTCTTCCAGCTGCGCCAGATGCCGCGGCAACAGCCGACCACCACGACTACCCGACCACATAACGCTTTCGTCGCCATACACCCGGTTCCGGCGCGGTATCGCGATCCGCTGGTTCTTGGACACCGGCATGTCGTCCCGATGGAACACACCCCGGTCATCGTATCCGGGCCGACGCTGTTGCGGGGTTTCATCCAGAATTCCCAGGTAAAGCCCCAAGATCCGGGCGAGCTCCGCATGGCTTACCTGCATGCTGCCGTCCTGGGAGATCGCCTGGTGCGCATTTTCCGGATCGTCCGGGAACTCGACCCGCACATGGAACTGCTCGCCCGACGGAAACCGATAACCCTGGTTGAAATACCGATCAGCCGCGGCGCGTAACTTCTCAACGACCGTCGCGCGATCGATGGACCCCAAAAGCGAGTCGGTTTCCAGGAAAAATTTGAGGGTGTACTCCTGAACCCAGCGCCCCTCCACCTTGATTCGCCGCACGTCGTATCGCACCAACTGCTCGGTTCCTACGATAGACCTTGGGGTGCTGTTACCCGCCACTTCCCACAATTCGGACTGAACCGAGAAGTCCGGCTTAGCCTGCCGCACTTTCTCCCACTGGTCACGTCGCAAGGGAACCGGCTCGGGATCGAACCACGAAGCGGTCTTCGCCCGACTACGCAGCCACGAAGGATCTGTTGATGGAATATCAACGGTCTCCGCCGCAGTCACCGCCTGCTTCGCCGCCCCACCGAAGCCAGCGCCCCCCTCGACCGGAGCCGCCATCCCGGGAGGCACCGTCGCGGCCGTCAGAACCGGCCTCCCGCCATCCGCAATGAGCCTGAAATCCCCGGTCCCCGCCCCTGAACCACCATGCCCGGATCCGTCGTCCAACGACCTGTCCCGCGCGCCGACAAAGAAGTTTCTCGACCCAGGACCCTGCGACCGCACCGGCAACGCCTGGGGCACCACCGGGGCACGCCGCTGTCCCTGGCTATCGACCACGAGCACCGAATAGGAGGAGAACCGTGCATCAACCCCCAGATCCGGCGGGAACTGCTGCTCAAACGCCGCATCGAACCCCGACACATGCCACGCCCGAATCGACAACCCATCACCCGGCCAGCCCACCACCAACGCCTCAACGCCCGGCACACCCTCCGTATACGGACGCATCACCGTCGCATCCAGCACCCCCCGCACATCCGCACCCGCCGGAAGGTCATCCATCAACGTCGGCAACAGCCCACCGTCGAACCGCGCCCCCCAGTCAGCCAACGCCGTAACAAACGCATTCCGCGCCGCAGACCCACCCTCCAGCGCGCTCCACGCCATCCGCTCAAAACCCCCCGCTATAGCCGTCAACAGCTCAACAGCAGTACCCCCAACACCCCGCAACTCCGGCGTCTGCTCCACCACCCGCAACGCAAACGCCCGCCCCGCCACCACATAACCCACAAACCGATCAACAGCTTCCCGCACCCCCAGACCGCCCAGGACTTCACCCACCCCAGCCCGCAACTCGCCATCCGCTTCGGCCACCTCCCCCATCGCCGACTCAACATCCGCCGCCACCCCCTGACCCTCTGCCGCAGCCAACCGCGACACCACATCGGCCAACCCATCCCGCGACCACACCAACCCACCAAACCCCGCACCGGAACCAGAGTCCTGCCCCTCTTCGCGCCGCCGCTTCGCCGAAGGCTCCACAACCTCCCCAGGAGCCACCGACTGCTTACTCTGATCAGATCCACCGCGCCCGGCTCCGGCCCCCGCAGACTGCTGACCACCGGAGCCACCAGCGGACGACGCCAGCCTTTGCCTTAGCTTCTCCTGGTACCGATCAAACGCACCCATCAACGAACTCAACACAGCAGCCCTCGACTCCGACGGCCGCACATCCTCCGGAGCCGCAAGTCGACGGGAAACCCCAGTCCCCACCCCAGAACCACCACGCCCGGATCCACTCTGCTGGCCAGGGCCTCCGCCCCGAAGCCCGGGCCGGTTCTCCGGCCTGCGCGGCGACAGAGCCCACCCCGGGTCCACCGTCCCCAGGACGAACCCCAACTCCGTGGCGTACCTCTCCAGACGCTCACCCCGCCACCGCATCGTCACATGCTCGTGAGCGACCAAGCGGGCAATGGTCTCAGCGACATCACGGTCACCGGTCAGGTTGGTCTCGCCCACCACCCGACGGACCAACTCCAACGCCACAGTGAACTCCGGATCACCCGACCCGTACGTGTCGCTGAGCCCCGCCGAAGCGGCATGGATCTCCGCCGGGGTGGTCAACGGCGTACGGGGATACCCGCGCTTCGCCGACGGCGCGTACGACGGGTCAACAAACTCTGGCCGCAGTGCACGGCGACCGCGCAAGATCTCCAAAGCGTCGGCGACCACAGTGGCTCGCCGCTCCCGCACTCGCTTCTCGATCACCTCGAACACCGCGTCATAACTTCCATCGGCCAGCAACCGATCGGTGTCGCCGTGGCCCATCAGGATGTCCCGCGCCATCCTGCCCGGGACATTGCCTTCGGCGACCTCCGGCACCTGCGGCGTGGGCGCCGGTTCGATGGCATCCGGGTCCCGGTCCCGGTCGTCCTGATCGTCCTGATCGTCCGAGCGAGTCTTCTCGTCAAAGCCCTCCGCCGCGGTCTTCTCGTCAACGACCTCCGCCGCGGTTTTCGCCTCTTTCTCCTCAACGGTCTCCGCAGCAGTCTTCTCGCCGCGGGTCTCCGGCGCGGTCTTCTCCTCAAAGTTCTCCGGCGCGGTCTTCTCACCGCCGGTCGCCGGCAGATCCTTCCCACTCCAGCGAGCAAACCAGTCCCGCGGATTCCACGAACCAGCAAACCAGGCCCCCGGGTTCCACGAGTTCGACGAACCCGGATCAGGCCGCACATCCAGCAGTTCGGCCACCAACAACGCGATCCTGGGCGCCCCGCCATCCCGCCGAGGCTGACGAAGCAGCAACTCATACAAACCCAGCAACGTTTCCGGCCCGTACCTACCCGTCAACGCCAACTGATCAACCCGGCCCTGCAGGATCGTGTTCAACCACACGAACGACGTGACCCCGGCACCGGCCAACCGCAGATCCTTCTTCGGCTTACCCGCATACGCCCGCAACTTCGCCGGCAACGCCTCCGGATCCCCCAACAACCCCGCATACGCCCGCAAATCCGGATCAGCAGCAACCAGCATCGCCAACAACTCACGCCGCGACCCCGGCTTCGAACCCGACCCGGACCCCACACCCGAACCCGACCCGCGACCACCACCAACCTTCCCCACCCGCGACGACGACTCCACCACCCGCGACGACTCCACCGCCCGCGACGAGTCAGCACCATCACCGACACCCGCAGCCGCCGTCACCTCCCGCACCCCACCAGAACCCGAACCATCACCGACCCGGCCCGGCATCCCCGGACCCACCGTCCCAGCCCTCAACGACGGCATCCCACCCGGCACACCGCGGCCCGACGACCCCGACCCAGCCGCCCCACCAGACGTACCCGCCCCGCCAGCGGTCCCAGCCGACCCGGCCGACGCAGAACCCGAGGTGGCCGCCGCTGAAGTACCCCCGGTAGTACCGGTCGCAGCACCCGCAGGGACACCCGAGGCAGCCGCCGCAGGAGTCTGCGAAGCCGGAGCCGTCGCCGGAGCGGTCACCGCCGCCTGGCCGGAACCTTGACCCGCCCCCGAACCAGAACCCGACCCGGTACTGGCGGCCGGGGCCTGGATCGGTGTCGAGGTGGCGCCGTCGCGATCACCATCAGAGCCGACCGCGACAGGGGAAACGACCGAAGCAGAAGGAGTCCGCGCTGAAGTCGACTCGCCACCACCGGACTCACCGGCCGACTCCCGACCACCTCCAGGCACGCTGGCCGACCCACCGGCCCGTTCGCTGCCAGGCGTGCCGGCCGACTCGCGATTACCGCCAGACTCACCGCCGCTCTCGCCGCTGGGCTCATCGCCGCGTTCGCCGCCGGGCACGCCGGTCGACCCACCAACCCTCTCACCACCAGGCTCACCGGTGAACCCGCGATCACCAGACTCACCAGCCGACTCCCGACCACCGCCAGGCGTGCCGGTCGACTCACCGAACTGTGCGCCGCCAGACACATCACCACGTTCGCCGCCGGGCACGCCGGTGGATTCGGACCCGGGCGCCCGCACGCCATCGGACTGACCGGCAGGCTGACCGGTGGGGTCGGAGGTCGTGTTGGCCTGATTGTGGGTGACAACCTCGCCGGCGTTGGGTGCCGGCCCGGAACCTGCCCCGTGGGGCTGGGACTGCGCGAAGCCGCCCAACCCGTCGTTCCCGGAGGTGCGGGCAGAGTGCGTGACGACCTCGCCAGGGATCCCATCGCCGGTGGCGCCTGACTGCGGAACATCCTGCCCCGACGGGACCTGCCGATGACCTTCCGGCACATGCTGCTGCCCGCCGCCGGACTCTTCCCGGACGGCCTCGGATCGTCCCGGATCACCCGGCGTGGCCGGGACCTGGGCATCCGGCTGCCCCGGCCGCGACGCAACAACACCCACCGGATCCACAACGGGCTTGGTGCCCGACCCGCCCCCGGCACCGACCCGCTCACCCGGCACACCCCGGCCACCAAAGGTTTCCCCACCCCCAGACACAGCACCAGAACCCTCAGGAACACTGAGGTTGCCAACCGGGGTGGGGCCGTACCCCTCGTCGCCGGGCTGGTGCTGGCCGTTGCCCGGCAACACGGCATCCCGGACCCCACGAGAACCACCGGAATCGCCCTGACCAGAGGAGTGGGCGGAAATGGCCGGTGGGACGCTGGTTCCGCCGGTGAACACCCCCAGCCCCGGCCCACCATCGCCACTGCCGGACTCGCTGCTGCCGCTGCTGAACTCGCTGCCCGCGTCGTCCGCGTCCTCGCTGCCGTAGCCGGACTCGCTGCTACCACCGCTGAACTCGCTGCCGGCGTCGTCCGCGTCCTCACCGCTGCCGTAACCGGACTCGCTGCTACCGCCGCCGAACTCGCTTGTGGCGTCGTCCGCGTCCTCGCCGCCGTAGCCGGACTCGCCGCTGCCACCGCCGGACTCGCCGCTACCGCTACCGGACTCGCTGCCACCGCCGGACTCGCTGCTGCCGCTGCTGAACTCGCTGCCCGCGTCGTCGTCTGCGTCCTCGTCGCTGCCGTAGCCGCTGTCGGCATCCTCATCGCCCGGGACGTGTTTGTTGGCTTCGTGTTCCAACGCCCGCCCGCCGAGACCTTCCCCCACCTTCTCCCCAGCGATCTCAGCCACCGCCGACGCCCCACCCGCGGTGAACGCCGCCGGGTTGAACACGAACTCGCCCTCCATGATCCCGACCGCGACCGTCTCGGTAGCCCCCTCATGCAGGCCCTCACCACCGATCCGCGCCCCAGGATGGGCAAACCACCCATCCACCGCGCCCGGCTCGCCGCCCGCACGCTTCACCCAATCCTTGATCGCACCCTTCAGCTTCGGCAACGCCCCCATCGCCCCGAACGACAACACCGACCCCACCGCAGCGATCACCGCGGCACTCTCGTAATGCTTCCCGTCATGCCCCTCGCGGGTGCCCATCCCGATCTGGATCTGCTGACCCAGCCACACCACACCAAGCTGCTGCCCGAAACTCATCGCCAGCATGCCCAGAATCTGCACCGGAACACGCGGCACACTCGCCATCCGCCGCGCCATCCACGTCACAGCCTTCTCCACAATCACCTTGTGCATCAACGCCTGCGACATAAACCACGTCTGAACACCCGGAACCCAAAACCACTGCACCAAAAACTCAAACTCAACCGCCAGCAACGCCAACTGAATCAACACCACCAGCTTAAGGAACTCCACCTCCATCGCGATCTGATCCAACGCATCAGCCATCGCATCAAAATGATCGGCCGCCGCATCCAGATAATTCGACGAACCATCCACAAACGGCGCCATCCGCGCCACAAACGCCCGCTCCGACGCCCCCGCAAAACCCGACGCCCGAATCCCCTCAACCGCCGCCCGCGCATCCACCCGCAACCGCCGCAACCGAGCCGCATGCGACCGCCACACCACCGCCAACTCCCGCACCTTATCCTCATTAACAGGCGGCGGCTCATCCCCCGTAAGCCAATAGGACAGCTGGCGCTCAAACTCACTGAACATGATCGCCATAACCGCCCCTTTTAGCTCACCTAACCCCTAACCCAGCACTCGCGCCAACAACTACGACGCAGCCGAACCGGCATCACCATCCTGGCCGGCCACCGGCCACCGGGCACCGGGCACCACTTCACGCCTCGCACAACGAAAACACGACCCCTTCAAGCAGCAAAGTTCACCGCACTACTCGAATTCAGGAAGATGTCACTTTCGAGCATGTGGTGGTCGTGAGTGCGTAACCGACCCCCAGGTCGGTATAAAACTGACGGAGATGGTTGACACCCGGGCCTGGTGATCATGGGGAGATCCGGGTGAGTGAACCCCAGTTGGACCACGAGGTGCGTCGGCGCCTCACCTCCCCTACTCGCAGCGGCATCGAGCCGCGCGGCCGGGCGCGGAGTGGACGTCCCCCGACACACCATCCAGCCGCATGCCAAACTACGAAAACTACACACCCGCAGGTTGGACAGATACTCCAGGACGCGGTCCGTGGTTACCGCGTCCAGCGGTTCAGCACTTCCTGGCCTGCCAGTTCCCGCTCGGCGGTCAGACCGCTCACGATCTCGTCGACCACGGCGGTGAGCTCGTCGCCCTGATCGGTCCGATGCCCCACAATCCGCGACACAGCCTCGGACTCGGCTTTGGTGAGTTTCTGCGGCAACATCCCGCGCACCAACACCGAAAGCAACGGATCATCCACCGGCGGCAACCCGGACCCAGGCGCCTCGTTCAGCGCCGACAACACCCGCTCCCTGGTCCACGCACCCCCCACCCACAAATTTCTCGCCTCGGCCGATACCCGCACCGGCACCTGTTCCTGCGTCTGTGCCGGTGCCCCCGCAACCGCCTGCTCAGCCACCAGACCATCCAGGATCTCTTCGACCACCACCTCAGCAGCCTCCCCCCGGTTAGCCCGCAGCCACACCACCCGCGACACCCCGTCAATGACCTTCCCCGACTCGCCCGCCAAGGCCTGAGCGGCGTCGCGGCTCACCGAACGCAACTCGGCCCAGATCCGATCCGACACCTCACCAAGGCCCGGTCGCTCCAGCGCCGACACACCCTGCACCGCCGACAACACCCGCTCCCTGGTCCACACACCCCCCACCCACGACTCCCCCGCCACCTCCAACTTCAGGTCCACCGCACCCGGACCCGGAACGAACATCATCCCCCGCTCGCGGTCAACCTCAACTTGCCCCGAACGTGTCAGGACCGCGTTCAACGACTTCTTGATCCGATCCAGTCGGCGTGGCGAAATCTTGTCCCAAGGCTCCTCGAAAACGTCAGGCTTCAACCACTCACCCGGCTGGGCTTCAAGCAGCGCACGCATCACCTCGAACTCATCGCGCTTCAACCACCCCCACCACCCAGGCGTGGTCATCAACAACCCCTCACCCCGCGGCGAATTCCCCCGCGGCCGCACCCTGGTCACCAGATCGCCGATCATGGACGGATCAACCAGCCGATCCCCTGGCGCACCGGTCGTCGTATACCACCACGAAACCTCACCACCACGCTTCTTTACGGAAGTGTGCGAAATGATGATTCCGGCACCATGCCGCCTCAACACCATGTTGACTTCCGAGACTGCTCCATCAACAAGATCATCTTTGACGTCGGAGCTCGGACCCCAGATACTCCGAAGGTCAGCACGAGAGAACTCCCGCATCGGCTCCGACGCGAAGAAATGCAGCATCTTCAAATCGACTACGTCTAATAATTTCCCCCAATCGACCGCGGTGAACCGGTGCCCCGTCCGCCCAGCGATATCAGCCACCGGCATAGCGGGCACATACCGATAAGCCATCTCGTCACCACGCTTTTCGGTGACAATCCAGGCACTCGCATTGATCCCCCCGCCACCCAAACTCTTTTGGGCCACAGCATGCTGCGTCAAGAATGTGGTTTGAGGAACGGGATTGCCCAGCTTTTGCTTTTCCGGCCACCCCACCTGGTGCAGAATGCGTACAGGTGTGGGGCGACTCGGATTCGCCTGATAGAACGCCAGCAACCGCTCCGCCGGGGTCGCGAAAGACGCCGGGTCAATCTGCTTGAACGACGCCCACTGCACCGCACTCCGCTCGGCACGCCGTTTACGCTTGACACCGCGCGCCTCCGCCGGCTCCGACAGCCCCCACTTCCTCCGCGCCACCTGCTGCGCGCGGTAGTTCTTTTCACCGAGTTCCGGACGACTCAACTCGGTCAACGTCACCGCATGCCTGGCCTGCTCCAGCCGCAGGTTCCCGCCATCGCGCGCGACCAGCTCCCCCACCCCTGTCTTGGCGCCGACCGAGTTCAGCTCGTCCACTGCCCGCTCCGACGACTTATCCACCAGCCGCGGGCGGTGCGCTTGCAGGTCCCTCAACAACTGCCCCGCACCGTCACTAAGCCGCACCCGCCACGTGTCACCCACCAGCAGCTCCCACCCATCCCACCGTTGATCGGTCCGCAACTGTGTGCGAGTGACGTCCGGGATCTCGCCCAGCGACAACAACCGATCCCCCGCGCCAGTCGACGCATATATCAACCCCTTACCCCACACCTCGTCCTTGACATCAAAGAGGTGGCCCGCATTATTCGCCAGCAACAACCCATTGATCTCGGCGACAGAGTTAGCGGAAGCTTTGACTCCTGACTTTCGACCGTCGACCATCGCCGATGAAATGAAAATCCGAGGATTCTTGACGAACTCCGCCAACAACTTGACCTCAGCCATGTTCAGCACAGCATCCCAGTTCAACCGGCCCTGTCGGCCCCCCGCCAACTCCTCACTATCACCATCCGATACCACCGCATCCGATACCGCAGCATTCGGTTTCGCAGGAACGAACATGTACTTCCCAGACCTGGACACGACCCAACCCGCCGCGTCAGAACCCGAACCAAGACTCTTCCGCACATAAGGGAGAAACATCTCAAACGATCTCTGGCTCGACGCCTTCGACTCAACACCAGCCGCCTCGACAGCTGGACGAGCCCGGTCCAACCACGTTTTCGACTCCAGCAGCACTCCCGGCGCAGCCCGGAACGCGGCTGTTAACGCATCCCCCCAAACCTCCGCGGGCCCCGTACGCTTCTGGCCCGCGTTACCGCCAGAGCCACCGGAATCCGCCGCACCCTCGAACTGCTGCGCAAGACTGTCGACCAGCTCGGCAGCGGAGACCTTGATCCCCTTTTCGACCGTGCCGTCTTCGAACATTGTTTCGACTACCAACGATGCCAGCGGCGACCCCTTGATCAGCTCCAGCGCCTCCGGCGTGCCCGCCAACGCATGACGGGCGAGCACCGAAATACCCGCCCACGTACTCTCCGCCATCCGCCGCGCCCGTTCGCTGCCGTCATAGGCACCCTCGACCGCCGTCGACGCCGCCGCCAGATCGTCGAGGATCTGCTGCTCCTCCTCCGACCGCGCCGGCCTCGGCTCGGCCGCCAAC
Organism: Saccharopolyspora sp. NPDC045941; assembly: GCF_056431445.1. Lineage (NCBI taxonomy): Bacteria > Bacillati > Actinomycetota > Actinomycetes > Pseudonocardiales > Pseudonocardiaceae > Saccharopolyspora > Saccharopolyspora sp. NPDC045941. The sequence goes on along the minus strand of NZ_JBWKKU010000011.1, from coordinate 170,597 downwards.
AGCACGATCTTCGCCCTGCGCAACGACTCCGCCGTGAACTCCAGCCCCCAGACACCCCCCGACGATCTCTGGTCGAAGGCCCACTTGACCACCTGGTCATGATTTCTGAGACCCAGAACCTCCGGCATGCCCGCGACCGCTGTGTCAACGTGACTCTGCGCCCACCCCAGCTCGCGTCTGATCTCCTGGTCGTTCATGCCTTCGGCGAGGTACGGAACGATCCTCCACTGATCATTCGTGAGCTTTTCTTCGGGACCCGCGGGGCCGAGCTCGCGCACCCGCCGCATCAAGTCAGCCAGCAACGTCGCGACATCGTCCCGACTCAGTCGCTGGCCCTGGAACAAACCCCAATTCCTGAGCAGGTCAAGCGCCGCGGCCGTGCCAGCCGCCGCATGCACGGCGACCAACCTGACACTGTCCCACGTCGTCTTGTACTCGGCCCGGAATTTCTGCACCAATTGCCTCAGCCCCACCCGCTCCCTGATTTTCGTGACGTCCTTTGCCGCCTTGTCCAGGTCCTTGAGAAGCTGCTTGTCGGCGTCCGTCCGCGCCGGCCGCCGTGGTTCGGCCGCCCGCAGCCTCTCCGCCGCCTCACGCAGCACCGCAGGCGTGACAGCCTCGATCGACGAAGATCCTTGGTCGGCAAGCCCAGCCGTCAACTCCTCGGCCAGCGGATCGGCAAGCCCGGCCGTCAACTCCTCGGCCAGCGGAACCGAACCGAAACCCCACGCTCCCACTGGCACCGACTCTTCACCCGAACCACCAACCTGCGCGCCAGAGTCGCCACCGTCGTTATCGTCGGCGAGGAAATCCACATCGGACAGCCGTGCCGATCCGGCCCCGGCGCGGAGCCCAGACTGGATACTCCATCCCTCCCGCAAGGTGCCGGTGATGATGCTGAGATCGCGGGCGTACTGCACGAGCTCCCAGTTAAGGCGCTCCCTCCTAGCTCCCCCGGCCTGCTCGACCCATACCGCTTCATAGGTCACCAAACGGCTCAACGCCACAAAAACCCGATCATCGTGATTGTTTCCCTCATCACTCAGCCTGTTGACTTGGATGAGCAGATCCCGCGCACGCCGCGCTCCCACCACGGTCACCGGCGGCATCCCCGACGGATACGGAACACTGCCCGCCGCCTCCACGATGGCCTCCAGCGACGCCAACTCCCCCATCCGCCGACCCCGCGCCACCCGCACCTCCGCTAGCGACCTCAGACCATCCCGCACTACCGGCGAAGACAGATCGCCTTCAGAAACCGCTCCCAACCCTGACACCGGCAACCGGGACACCGGTTCGATCGCGTCGACATCCACCAGCCGCCCCGTGCCTCTAGAGGGAAGGGAGCCGGGTGTGGGATCGCCGACGCCGCGAGGGTTCGCCCGCTCAGGGCCTGCACCACCGTCAGAGAGGGCCGAGACGATCGAAGCCGCATCCGACTCCGGCCCGGTGTCGGCGAGCAGGGCCCGCCCGCCAAAATCACGCAGACCCTCCCGGCCGTCCCTCCCGATCGACCGGGCACCACCGTCCTGGCTCGTCCTCACACCAGGCCAAGCCTGACGACGACGCGCACCGTTCTCATCAGTCGAGACGGCACCACCGTCCACGACGGACTCCGCGGCAGGCATCGTGCCCTCGGACGGCTCCCCGTCTCCACGCAAAGCCTCGAGCCGCTTCTCTAACGCCGGCAGTTCCGTCTTTTCGAACTTCTCCTCATCGAAGTCGCTCTCGGTGTCATCGCTCTCCGCATCACCCGACACATGCGCATTGTCAGTGGATGTGCCAGGGCTCGGCTCGGCGTCCCGCGCAGAAGTCCTCGGGCCGTCGACCTGACCAGCCGGTACCTCGCCACCGCCGCCGTCCGAGGACTGGACACCATCACTGCTGACAGAGCCGCTACTGCTCAGCCGAGAGTCGACCTCATCATCCGACTCAACCCGACTGCCGTTCCCAAACGTCGCCGCATCCCAACCATCATCCGACGACTGGTCACCATCACGACTGACAGAGCCGCTACTGCTCAGCCACGAACCGACCTCGTCCTCGGGCTCCGGACTCCGGTTCCCGAACGTCCCCGCATCCGAACCACTACCGTCCGACAACCGGTCACCATCACGACTGACAGAGCCGATACCGGTCAGCCACGACTCGACCCGATCATCGGATTCAACCCGACTGCTGCTCCCGAGCCTCTCCACATCCCAAACATCATCAGCCGACGACTGGGCCCCATCACCGCTTACAGGGTCGAACTGATCATCGGAATCAACCCGACTGCTGCTCCCAAACGTCCCCGTACCCCAACCGTCATCACCCGACGACTGGGCACTATCACCGCTGACAGAGTCGATACTGGTCAGCGGCGAGTCGAACCCGTCATCGGACCCAACCCGACTGCTGCTCCCGAGCAAAGAGTCGCTATCGCCCAGCGACGAGTCGAACCCGTCATCGGACCCGACCCGACTGCTGCTCCCCGTGGCGCGCATTGAGCTCTCGGATGGCTCCCCGTTTTCGCGCAAGCGTTCAAGCCGCTCCAGCGACTCATCCCGCATCTTCTCGAGCTCGGCCTCATCGAAGTCGCTCTCCGCGTCATCGATCGCCGCATCACCCACACGCGCATCGCCAGTGGGTGTGCCAGGGCCCGGCTCGGCGTCCAACGACCGGGCACCATCACCACTGCCAAAGGTGACATCGGCAAACCAGGCGGGGTCGACCTCCTGGTCGAACCCCTCCACGGACCCCTGACTCCGCAGCCCGAACGTCCCCGCAGCCGAACCACCACCGCTCTCGATGGCACCCACCACATCCCCGGTGGACTCCGACCGCGGAGCCTCCACGGTCTCCGACCCCGCACCGCCAGCGGACTGCGGCAGCATGTCCCCATCCGGGGCTGGCCCCGCACCCGCCCGCACGGCCATCACCATGACCGTCAAACGACGCAGTCGCTCCAAAAACGCCTGAGCATTCGCTATCTTCTCATCCGCTCCGACTCCATCCGTCAACAGCCGATGCGCGAGCGCATCTCGCCATGGCTCCTCCACTGGCTTGAGCTCGAGGTACCGGTCTACGTCGCCACGCGCGCGGACCACAAGTTGTTCACCGAGTTGAACCTTCAACTGTACTAACCCGTTGTTCTCCGCCGCGAGAAGCTCTCGCAATTTCCCTATCGCATCATTTCGGACCTCCTCCCGCAACCCCTGAACAGCAGCGGCAACTTCCCCTATCCGATCACGGACTACTGCGACAGACTTCCCATCAATATTCGACCATTTCTGGATCTTGGCTTCATACTTGTTCCGCAGGTCAGCGTTTGCTTCCACATCCGCCAAAATCTGCCGCAGAGATTCCACCTTAGCGCGCAAATCGGGTGTCAGCTGCTTCCTGACATTTTCAAGAATTTCCTTAGCCCAGCCCTGGTGCCTCTTGAACAGATCTGCAAAACCGCGGGTGCTGTAACTCTTGCGGCGCGCTTCCTCAAGTGCCTCAACTCGCAGCACCTCTATGACGGTATCCTCGTCCCGTTTGACGGTATCCTTGTCCCGCAGGCCACTCAGCGCCTTGCCAATCGCCACGCGCCGATGAGAAATATGCTTGTTTTCAGTCGCGGTCAGCGTGGCGGAAATCCAGCCGTCGGCAGCACTCGGCTTCGCACCACCATCCGGGTCACCAGCCAGGTAACGGACCAGTTTCCACCGCAAATCCAGGACCTGCTGACTATCCCGCGAGTTCGTTTTCAACTCGTACGCCATCACATCCCAGAACGGCCGCGACGCCTTAAGGGACCCCAAGACGTCGGCCGCGGTAGCGTACAAACGATCCACCACGTCTTGACCATTTTCCTGGGTAGCCAACTGCTGCAACGCCCTGCCAGCATCCGCGAACGTCCGCTTTGCCGAACTGGCCCGATAAATAAGGCTCAGTCCAGGATCAACAACGTCCCCACGCATGGCGACGGTGACGCCCTCACTCATGGCGACGGTAACGGCCCCAGCCTCCGCCTGGTTCCCAGCACGAGCCTCCTGCCAACTCGCCTCTTCCGCCCTCATCTTCTCGAACGCGTCGCGATCCAAACCACTCGCCGCCATGCCAATGCCAGGGTCCCCGGCCAGATAAGCGGCCATTTCCACGCGCACCGCCTGGGCACCGTGCCAGTCATCCAGATGCTCGCTCAACCAGTGCGCCAGCATCGTCCGGAACCGCTCCGACACCTTCAACGGCCCCAAAATCCCGTCCGCATCAGCCAACAACCGGCCCACAGCCTCACGACCAGCGATCCCCGCCCACTCATCCAACTGCGCCACTGCCGTCAACCCACGAAGCCGTTCCCGCAACTCCCGAGCGCCCTGGACATCTTCCGGATTATTCAACTTGTAATGAGCCACCACATTCAGGAGACGGTCATCGCCCCCAAAAACTACTCCCACCTCACCCGCCCGCATATCAGCAATAAAACCATCTACGCCTACCACCACCCCGCCTACAGAAACAGACCGCTTCTCATCCCGCATCCTCTGCAACCCATCCTCCGCCTTAGTGATCAACGCACTCAGCTCAGCCGCCGCATCAGCGGACTCACCAGCAAACGAAGCCCCACCCCCAGCAGAAAATTCCGCAGCCCGCCGCCCCGCGGCCCGCCTCTCCCTATACCTACGCATTTCCGCCGCTTTCTGTGCGCGCAACCGGTTACCCTCCTCCGCAGAAAATTCCGCAGCCCGCCGCCTGCTCTCCCTATACCTACGGTTGTCCGCCGCGTTCTGTGCGCGCAACTGGTTATCCTCCTTCGCAAGCCCGTCGAACTCGTCCTGCGCCGACTCGATACGCCTCTGCAGCGCTTCCCACTCCGTCCGCTTAGCCGCAGCCGAGGCCGGCAACTCATCCGGATTCGCCTGCAACACCGACGCCGGCACCCCCGCCAACTCAGCCTGGCTAGCCTTCAGCTCCTCCAGCAACGTCCGCAACTGATCCATCCGCCCACGCCGCACCGCCCTGTTCTCGGTCCGGCTTGGTCCTGGCCTGGCCGTCCGCCCGATCCTCCGGGCCTGCTGTGCTCCCCCCGCAGAGCGCGGCACAGCATCCGACGAAGATCCCGACACGCCACCGCCCGACGCACCACCGCCCGCTGTAGGCTCCTCCGGTCGCGGAACCGCGCCCGGCTCCGGACCTGCGCCCGCACTTATGTGCGCCAGCCGGCTCATTTGGCGCTGCAGCTGTACACGCAGTTGCACCCAAGCTGCTCGATCATTCGGGGAATTCAGGATCTTATGCGCCATCAGCTCCCGAGCCGGCTGGTACTCCCGAAGCGTCGGGCCCAAAATGCTGTCCGCGCGATCAAACGCCTCGGCCCGCGTGTCCGAGTCAGCCTCCGCCAACGAGGTGGTGTTCGCTTCCTCGTCCCCATGAGCATTGCGGATGGCGTTGCCGAACAACGTGTCCAGTGCTCGCTGCGCGGAATCCCTTGTGGCACCGTAGTCCTCCGGCGGTGCCTGCCGCATGAGCTCGTCGGGGTCGACGATCGACCTGGCAGCGAACCGCTCCATCACGGGCGTCATCACGTTGCGGTTCTCGCGGGCGATGTTCGCCAACCCGTCCAGCATCACATTGTGGGCCGGCTGCGACTGCCGCAGTTCCCCGCGGCTCGCGTCGAGCGGCGGGAGCACGCGGCCCAACGCCCGGTGCCGCCAGTGCTGCGCCTCTTGCGCCGGCAACGTGCGCAATTCCCGCGCATGCCAGGCGACGGTCCGAGCTGTCGGCCCGCCTTCCATGAACCGATCGGCGCCGTGCGCGACGACGTCGGTCCACATCATGGCCGTCACCGCATCGGCCGCCTCCGGACCGCTCCGCAGGCCTGCGTCGGCAACCGCGTCGACCATCCCGTCGTGCAATGCCGACCACTGCTGGGCTGTGTCCGGGTACAGCACGCCCCGCTGCTCGACTCCCAGCATCTCCCGGGCCTGCTGCCGCCAACGCCGTGCGGCGTCGCCGTGCTCGTCCAGGGACTGCCGGGCCTGGTCGAACGTTGCCCTCCACCGGTCGGACAGCTGCTGCAACGCCGCCGCGTCCGGGGAATCGGTTTCGTAGTGCGGCGCTCCCGATTCGGTGTACTGGGGCGGTTCCGCGGCCTGCTCGTAGTCCGGGAGGCCACCGTGCCCCGGTTCCTGCCACTGCTGGAACCGCTGATCCAGCCAGTCTCCCCGCTGGTGCTGCAGGAGACCTTCGAAGCCGAGTTCCGCGGCGTTGCGGCCCTGCAACAGGGCCGTCCGCATCCCGCCCAGTCCCGATTCAATGCGTTCCCGTTCTGCGGGCTCGGCCGTCTCTGGCAGGTCGTGCAGCTCGGCGGCCAACGGTGCGAGGGCGAACGCCATCTCGTCGCGAAGTTCGTTTAACTGTTTCCCGGTGATGCCCACCGGCCACGTCTTGGCGCCGTCGACCCGACCTTTCGTGAGTCGCACATCCTGCGGCGCGAGCGGCCCGAGGCGCCGTTTGGCCTCGGCCAGGATGCTCGCGCGGTCTTCGTCGCTGCGGTTGTCCAGGGCGCGCTGCCCGGCTTCGACGTCGGTCGCCCAGGAACGCCGGAACTGCTCCACCCGCTCCTGGAGGTGCTCCGAAGCGGCGTTGTACCCGATGCTGTCCCAACGCCGGCTCGGTCCGTCTTGCCAGTCCGCGCCCCAGCCCTCGCCGTGGGCCGCGGGGACCGGGCCGTTGCGCGTCCAGGTCCGAATTGCCTCGGCCGCTTGCCGGAAACCGGTGGTGGCGCGCCACGCATGCTCTTCGACGCTGTAGCGCGACCTCCGCAGCAGGTCGTTTCGCACCCTGTGCAGCTGCTCGGTCACGTGTTGCTCCGCCTGGGCCCGTTCCGCACTGCGGGGGCGCTGCCGCAAACTCGCCAGTTCCCGGTTCAGCATCGTTTCCCGCTCTCGCAGGTCGAGAAAGCCGAAGTCTTTCTCGATGTCGATGCGTGAGTGGTCCAGTTGCGCGGCCAGCACCGTGACCAGGTCCCGATGCAGCGCTTGCTGCGTCGCAGCGTCCGGTCCGACTCCTGGCACCACCTCCGGCGGCTCGCCCGCCAGGATGGTCGCCCTCTGCCGCAACGCCGTCAGCGCGGCGGCGCCGCCGGCCCGGGCGATCTGCACCAGCTTCTTCTTGGCCCCCGTGATCACATTGCCGCGACGCTCCTGGAAACGCCGCTGGAGTCCGGCGAGTTCGCCGTCCGCCCGGTTCAGCGCACCGAACTCCTGCGACATCCGCTCGGCCGTGGATTCGACGTCCTGCGGGAGCAGCGTCGAGGCCACCTCGTCCACCAGCGCCCGCAACGCGGGCCCAGGAATGTCCGCCGTCGACCACCCATCCGCCGAATCGGTCAGCAACCCCTCGGCACGCACACGCAAATCCTCGACCACACCCGAACCGAACCGGTCCCCGATCCCCGCGAGCCGCGCCGCGGCCACGTCCGGCTCGATTCCGGTGGACTCCAGCAACTCCCCGGCCAGCGCATCGGCCAGCTCGGGATTCTCGGCCACCTGCGCAGGAACGTCCAGCTCGGTCGACAATGCCGCCACAGAGCCGCCCAGCACCTCGGCCTGCTCCCGCGCCTGCGCCTCGACGCCGTCGAACTGCGACGCGACCGCCGCTTCCATCCGCTGCCACAGCTGGTGCTGTTCCCGCGGGGTGGGGCCCCGATCCGGCAGCGGGTCGGGCCGCTCGCCGAGCAGCGACCTCGCGTGCTCCGTGTTCCGGGCGTTTTCGGCCGCCCGCCACTCCCGCACTGCCGACGATTCGACGTCCTGCGGGAGCAGCGTCGAGGCCACCTCGTCCACCAGCGCCCGCAACGCGGGCCCAGGAATGTCCGCCGTCGACCACCCATCCGCCGAATCGGTCAGCAACCCCTCGGCACGCACACGCAAATCCTCGACCACACCCGAACCGAACCGGTCCCCGATCCCCGCGAGCCGCGCCGCGGCCACGCCCGGCTCGACCTCCGCGTCCCTCAGCAACTCCCCGGAGAGCGGTCCAGCGAGTTCGGGTTCCTCGGCCACCTGCCGGGCCGCGTCCATCTCGGATGCCAGCGCGGACACCAGGCTGCCCAGCATCTCGGCGTGTTCCCGTGCCTGCGTCTCGACTTCGTCGGACCGCGATGCCAGTGCCGCTTCCACCTGCTGTCGGAGCTGCTGCTGATCGCGCGGCGAAAGATCCCGGCCGGCCAGCGGGTCGCGCTGCTCGCCAGGGTCGGTGAGTTCCTGCAGATGCCGGTCGCCCTGGCCGAGTTCCGCGCTCCACCGGTTCTCGAATTCGGTGCGCGCGCGGTCAAGTCCATCGCCCGCCTGAGCTGCCTCCCGACGCTCGTTGGCCTCCGCGAATGAGAGGTCAATGGAGACCCGCTCCACCCCGTCGTGGTTGAACCACGCCTGAAGGTTCTTGCGCAGCGAGGCGGTCTGGTTCCAAAAGACCCCGCTGGCCCGCTCGCGCGCGATCACGTCGCGCAACTGGGCGTACGCCTCGGCCCGCTCACGCGCCGCGGGCTGCCCCTGGTCGGTCTCCACCAGCGGCCCCAGGAGCAATTCGGCCTGTGTGCGGAACCGCTGCTGCAGGGACGGGGGCGTGCGGTGCCAGTTCGGTGGCTCGTTGCCAGCCAGCTGCTGCAGGCTCGCGCGCGACTTCGCCGGCGTCATATCCGACCGGAAGCCATCGTCGGGGACCGAGTCGCTGTCGGAATCGTAGTGGGGGTCTTCGGCGTTGGTCTCCGCGCTTTCGGAGTCAGGCCGGCCTTCGCGCGACTCTTCCGCCGGGGCGTCCTGCTGGTGTTCGCCCGGCTCCGAAACGGTTTCCGCGGCTTGCTCCGGCGGCGAGCCGAACCGGTCGCGGATCGAGCCGAAGTCGTCCCTCGCTCGGGCAGCGAGATCATCGGCAAAGTTCTGCAATGCGGCGCCGTCGGATTCCGGACGCCCGTCGGCCCGGGCCGCGGTGGTCAGCGCGTCCAGCTGGTGATAGGGACGCCCGACCGCGAGCGCCAGGTCGTCCAGCACCGCTCGCTCCGCCGGGGAGTGCTCGGGCTCCGGCGAGATGCCGAGTTGGTCGCGGCCCCGGTCGCGCCAGCGCTGCTCCAGGTCGGCGGCGACGCGGTCCAGGCCGTCGCGCGCCTCGGCGAGCGCCGCCGCGGAATCTTCCCGGAACCGGCCGAGTTTTCCGTCCCCCTCGGTGTCGAACGCGTTCTGGGCGAGCAGTTCCTGATAGGAGTTGCGAAGGTCGTTGGCCAGATTCGTGGCGTCGTCGTGGACCGGCCAGCCCAGCCGCGCACCGGGGTCGGACTGGGAAATCCGGTGTCCCACCCGGTCCACCAGTTCGGCGCGCAACTCCTCGGCACGCTGCCGCGCCGGCCCGGTGAGCGCCGATTCCCGCTCGGTGATGTCCGGGTCTCCGAGCCGCAGCGTCTGCGCCGCGGAGCGCCGCAAGCCCCGAATCGTCATCTGCAACGCGGCCGTGGCCCGGTCCACCTCGGCGCGCCACGGAGTCTCCGACCAGAACCGGTCGATCGGGTCGTCCGTGTGCTCGGATGCCCAGTAGTTCCCGGTGTCCGCGTGGGCGGCTGAGGTCGCGACGGGCCCTCTCGACGAACTCGATTCGCGATGCGCCACCTCCGGCGGATACTCGACCTTGCTCGCCGCGTCCAAGATGGCCTCGTGCGAGGCCAATTTCCCCATTCGCCCCTGCGCCTCACGCGGCGTTGTGGTTTCCGCCGAGACAGCATCACCGTCCACAGCAGACTCCGCAGCGGGGATCGTGCCCCCAGGCGGCTCCCCGTCTCCACGCAAAGCCTCAAGCCGCTCCAGCAACGCCGGCCGTTCCGTTTCGAACTCCTCCTCATCGAAGTCGCTCTCGGCGTCATCGATCTCCGCATCCCCGAACACATCCTCAGCGGACTCCGACCGCATGTCCCCACCCGGCTCCGGCCCCGCGCCCGCACTCACAGCCATCGCCAGGCGACTCAGACGACGCAGTCGCCCCAGAAACGCCTGAGCATCCTCTACATCATTCCCATTCGTCAGCAGCCGATGCGCGACCGCTTTCCGTAATTGGTCATCTTGCGTTCCCCCGACGTACCGGCCTGCTTCAACCAACGCGCGGACCACAGGAACTCGACCGTGCAGAACTTCCAAGCGCTGTCTGTCTGCCGCCTCGAAAATCTCCTTCTTTTTCCGTATCGCGTCATTTCGGAGCCGCCCCCGCAACCTCTGAAGAGCATCGTCAGCTTCGGCTACCCGTCCGCGGATCGTATTGAGATACGTCCCATCGTTGATTTGCAGCCACCTGGCGATATGGTCGTCATATTCTTTTCGCAGTTCAGTGCTTGCCTCCACGTCCGTCAAAATCTGCCGCAGGGAATCCCCCGTAGCTTTCAAATCGGAGATCAGCTTGTTCTTGACAAAAAGACGAATTTTCGCGTCCCATGTCATCCCTCTTTTGAACTCAGCCCCCAATTGCCCCGAGGCGTAATCCCCACGAAGCGTTTCCTCGATCGCCTCGTTTTGCAGCATGTTTTCGACAGCAATTTTGCCCGGCAAACCACTAAGCGCCTCGCCAACCGCCACGCGCCGCAAATAAATCTGATTCCCAGTAGAAACATTGTCTCCAGGCTCCGGGGCCACCGTGGCGAAAAGTAAGTCGTCGGCAGCCTTCGAGTCCGCACCGCCGCTCAGGTCACCAGCCAGGTAACGGACCAGTTTCCACCGCAACTCCTGCACCTGCTGATCAGCCCGCGGATTCTCCATCAACTGTTGCAGCTGCTGATCATCCCGCGTCATCAACGCGTGTGCCATCACATCCCGGAAGGGCTTCGACTCGTAAAGGGGCCCCAAGACCTTCTTCGCCGAAGCATACAAACGGTCCACGCGGTCGACGGCCAACTGCCGCAGCGCCTGACCGGCATCCGCGACCTCCTGTTTTAGCGAGCTCTGAGAATAAAACTCCTCGTGCGCTTTCGCCCTCTCGAATACGCCGGGAGCCAAACCACTCACCGCCACGCCGATGTCAGTGTCCGCGTCGCCGCCCAGGTAATCGGCCAGTTCCACTCGCACCGCCTGAGCACCGCGCCAGTCACCCGGATGCTCACCCAACCAGTGCGCCAGCACATCCCGGAACCGCTCCGACACCTTCAGCGGCCCCAAAATCCCGTCCGCATCAGCCTTCAACCGGTCCACAGCACTAGGATCAGCGCCCTCGCGCCACTCGCCCAACTTCCTCACGGCCCGCTCGTGTCGCTCGCGCCAGACCAGCCCATAGAATTCTCGAAGGAAATTCTTGGTGCCCTCCGCATCCAACGGATGACTCAGCATGTGATGCGCCACCACATTCCGGATACCCTCATCGCCTATGAGAGGCCCCATACGCGCCTGCACGGCAGCCATCACGCCGTTTATTGGTAGCGTCTCTTCTGGCAGCCCCTGCTGGCGCATCCTCTCCAGCCCAGCGTTCGCGTTACTGACCCGCACACTCAGTTCGGCTGCCGCCGCAGACTCCCCTGACCGCCTAACTGTGTGATCGTCCAAAACGGACGACGCCATCATCCCCGCCGGAATCTCCTCTGACGACCGAACATTCCGCAAATACTCCTCGGCCTGCCGCACCTGCTCCAGCTTCGAGTCGAGGCTATGCAGCTCCTCCGGGGTCCAGCGTTCCCACTCTGCCGCCTCCCGCAGAGCAGCGACCTGGGCACGCACATCCGGACGGAACTCCTCCGGCAACGCCGCCAAATGCTCCTCCGCACGCCCAACCAACCGCGCAAACTCAACAACCACATCCGGCCTAACAACCTCGGTACTTCCGCCTTCCCCGGCCTGTTCGCGCCCAATCTCGGCCAACTCCGCCTGCACCTTCTCGATACGCTCCGGCAGCCCCTCCCACTCACTCCGCAAACCGCCAAGATCCTCCGGCAACGCATCCCGATCCACCTGCAGAACCCATTTCCACGCCGTCAACGCCTTCAACTCCGCCTGCCGAGCCTGAAGCTGCTCCAGCGCCCCCCGCAACCGCACAACCCGCAAATCCCGCTCCTCCCGCAACTTCTGCACCCTCCGAGCAGCAAGCCGCGCCACCGACGCCTCCAACGCCTCAAGGCGCGCCTCGATCGGGCCTAGTCCTGGCCCGCCTGACTCCTCCGGTCCCGCTCCGGCCCGGATCGCCTGCCCACTGCCCCGCGTACCCAGCCCGTCCGCCAGCGCCCGGGAAAACTTCACAACCTCGTCCCAGCGATCCCGGCCAAGCTCGTGGTACCTAGCCGCCACCAGCGCCACCACATCGTCCAACGACAAGGCAGCATCCCCACGAGCCAACGCGATGCCATGCGTACCGTGCACAATCCCCCGCGCCGTGTCCTCCTCCTCGCGGGACCAGCCCACCTGCCTCGCCCGGTCGATCTCCCCCTGCAAATCCGGTGCCAACGACTGCTCTCGCACCGGCGGTCTTCCCGACGCTGCCGAGCCCGCCGGAACAGCACGCGGATCCTGCTGCAGCACGCTCTGGAAAGCACCGGCAAGAGAATGTAGATCGAATGCCGCACCCTGCGCAGAGCTCTCGGAGCCGCTGTCATCAGTGCGGTCCGCCGAAACCCTGGGCGCCTCGCTGAGCAACTCCGTCGACTCGACGGCCCGACTCACCGTCGTCAGTGGACTGTTTGCGTCCGGATCCCCCGGTGACACATCGCGCGCGAAGGATTCCAGGCCCGACCGCAGCGCTTCCAGCTGGTGCACATGGCGCCCGTCCTCCGGGGCCCAGCGCACGTTCGACGGTCCTCGATAGGGCGCGGCCTCCGCCACCGCCGCCCGCAATTCCGGACGGTAGTCGCCCGGCAACTCCGCCAAGTGCGCGGCAATCCGGTCATACGCACTCCACAGCCCGGACAGCACCGAATTGAGCCGGTCCGACACCCAGCGCGATCCAACTTCCCGCAACATCTCGGGTCCCGACGGAACGGCAACGAGAACGTCCGCGAGGCTTCGAATGTCCTCATTGGACACCCATGCGCCAGCGGGCAGGCCAAGGAAGTCACGAACAATACCGCGCAAGCTGCCCGGCATCACCCCCGTCTCTGCCAGGCCCGGAATGGCTTCCGTCAACGCACTGGCCACCTGCCGGGCGTGCCGCACATGCGCCACGTCCAGATCCTCGGCAGTGCGGACATCGGCAAGCACCGCCGCCAACGCGCCCAAACGAACGATCCGACGCCGATCAGCGGCGCTCAGCTCACCGTGCCCATCCACGCCGAGCGCGTCGCGGCCGAACCGTAGGACCAGCTCGTCGGCCAGCGTCAACGCCTCACGCGCCTCCATAACCTCCTCGGCCAGCGCTGAAGCGCGGGTGTGGAGTTGCTCCAGCCGATCCACCACCAGCGCATCCGCCGGCCGCCATGCGACCTGCGCACCGGCAAACCACGCCATCTGATCGGCCAGTTCCCGGAGATCCTGCCGGTACCAGCTCGGAAACGGCGCGAAATCCTCCATCATTCGCGCCACAACAGCCCGCAGCGCCGCCAACTCGCTCTCGCCACGATCCGCCACAGCGTCGAGCTCAGAATTCCAGGCCCGCTCCAGGCTCTCCCACGTCACCGCTCCCTCACGTGCCTGCGACACCATCAGGTCGGCCAGATGACGCACATCGTCACCAGTCACCGCACGCGCAGCTGCCCCCCCGAAGCGATCCTCCGGACGGAGACGCTCCGCCCACAACTGAACCACCGAACGCAGATACTCGGCCAGCCCCGCTTCGTCCAGATCGGCGGGCATCGGACCGAGCCGGTCGTCCGCCCCCTGCATGCGCAACATCTGGAAGTACGGCCAGAGCTGATCAATGTCGTCCGCGGCCTGCCGCAGCTGATCCAGAGTCGGCAGGTCACCATGTCTGGCCACCGCCGACCGCGCAATGTCGGTCAACCGCTCCCAGTCCCGTTGCACAACGTCGCTCACGTGCAACCGATTCCCTGGCTCATCCCGTGAAGCCACGCCAACGGCTTCGGCCACAGCGCGTCCGCCACCGTGCTCCTGCGCCAACGCCACCAGCGCGGCTTCGGCAGGATCGCTCGTATCGGCGCGCACCTCATGGATCATCCATTCGCCGGTGACCCGGAGATCACCTAACGTTTCCGCTCGAGAACGGTCGGTTGGCCGCCAAGGCGTTTCTCTCTGCTCCAGGACGTTATCCCACAAAGCATCGACGCGAGCCCGCAAGCCCTCCCGGTTCGCCATCAACCTGCGATTGGCCCTCAATCGGCTGACAATGGACTCCAGAGCACGCTCCGCCACAAGGCCGGGGATTTCCACCGGGGCCGTCTCGTCGCCCCAGACACGCCGCAAAGTTTCGAAGGTGACCTCACCCCAACGATCCTTCGCGGTTTGAACCAGCATCACCAGCTTCTGCACATCCGCATCGGTCACCGGACGTTCGTCGGCCGGGTTGAAATCCCGCACGATCTGCCGCAGATGGTCGACCGTCACGCGCTTGCCGACACCCGGATCGTGGCGTCGAACCGCGTCGAACGACCGACGAACGTTACGCAAGTACCAGGTGGCGGGCATATTTCCAGGCGTGACACTGCCAAACACGTCCAACGTCAGCTTGGCAATATCGACCAAACGCTGCTCATAATTGCGCACCCACGACGAACCAAGCCGCCCGAAACCGCGCTCCTGATGATGCAATCCGATCGCGTCGGCCAACTCAGCCCGACCGCCCGCGATACCCGCGTAATACTCCACCACTCCCCGCGCCTGTTCCGCACGGTCCACATCCGTCGAACTCGACGCGTCATCCACGCGACTTTCCTCGACATCCTCCGGACGATCGCTGCGCTCAGCCACCGCGTCAAAGCCCGCCGAGCCCATTCCGCCCGAATCGGACTCCCGCTCCTGCGAGATCTCCGACGCGCCATCAGCCGGGGCCTGCGGCTGCTGCACCTCCGCGGTGGGCATTGGACCCCCGGGCGGCTCCCCGTCTTCGCGCAAGCGTTCAAGCCGCGCCCGCAGATCTCGCAGTTCCGCCTGACCGAAGAACTCTTCCATTACCGTCTCATCGACGACGCTCTCGGTGTCATCGATCGCCGGATCATCCGCCGCAGCCTCAGTGGTCTCCGACCCCGGAACGTCATTCCGCTCCGGGGAATCTGGGTTGTCGGACCGGCCGGTCGTTGTATCCACATCAGCCGACCGTGGCAGCCCGCCAGCCGGCTCCGGCCCAGCCCCGGCGTGGATCCTCAGCCCGGTACCCCGCGTACCCAGCCTGTCCGCCAGCGCCCGGGAATACGCCTCGACCTTGTCCCGCTGACCCCGGCCGAGTTCGTGGTACTTGGCCGCGACCAGCGCCACCACTTCGTCCACCGACAAGGCAGCACCACGAGCCAACGCGATGCCATGCGTGCGCTGCACAATCCCCCGCGCCGCCAGCTCATCATCACCAGACCACTCCACCTGCCACGCCCGGTCGACCTCGAGGCGCGTTGTTTCCGCGGGATTGTTGTGTCCGGCCTCCCTCGGCTGCTGCAGCAGGTCGCGCGCGAGTGCCTCCTGCGATCGCACATCCCGAGGTTGGCCCCTCCAGCGCCGTTGTTCAGCCTCCTCAAACCGACTCGCAGCAACCGACAACCCCTCGAGCGACCACACCACCGCCGACCGGCCCCCAGGCGCCGGAACCGCAAGTCGACCGGAAACCCCAGTCCCCGCCCCAGAACCACCACGCTCGGATCCGGAATAGGCATCGTCAGACGACCTGTCCCGCGCGCCGACGAAGAAGTCGCCTCTCGGCCCGGCATCCTGCGACCGCACCCGCGCCGCAGACCCACTCTTCAGCGCCCCCCACGCATCGTGCTCCGCCGCAGCCGCCCCCAGCGACGCCCAATGCATACCCCCCGAAACAGCGCCCAACAACGCCTTGGCGTCACCGGCGAAGGCACTAAGCTCTTCCGTTTGCAGCACCAGCTTCTGTGCCAACGAGCCAGGCACCAATGCCTCGGCGACGAACCTGTTGATCGCGCCCTGAACCACCGGGTGCCAGCCGAGCAAGACCTGACGGTCCTTATCGATCAGCGCGTTATAGGCGCTGGCCACCTTCTGCTTCACCTCGGCCAAATCCGACCGCCTCTGATCGGCCAAATCCGACCGCCGCGCGGCGAAAGCCGAACTCAAGGAGCGCGGCTCGTCCCGGTCCATCACTCTGACCACCGCCCGCAATCCCGCAGGCAGGAGATCCGACTCCTGTTCATCCTCCTGCCCTTCGACGGATTCCGGCTGCGAGGTCTGCGACGACCCGCCCGCACCCTCCCCCTGCGAGGGAGCAGGAACCAACTTGGCGACCAGGGTCAGCAAGATTCCGGCAACAGCCTTCAATCCCTTGTGTTCGACCTGGCTGGTCCAGTCGCCGGGTTCGCCCCACGACTCGGCAGCAAACTCCGGCGTCGTCGCCATCACCCGCAACGCCACCGGATCCATCGCCAGCACATGCGCGACGAACGTCTCCACAGCCTCCCGCTTGCCCGGCGCCAGCTGTTGTAAGAGAGCCCGTGTATACGCACTCACAAAGTTCTTCTCGAACGCCTCAAGCACCGCAAATTTGGCTTTGACCAGGAACTCTGCCGCATTTTCCCGCTTCGTTTCGTCGGGCGCTTCGCCCGTCGACGGCAGAGCCCAGCGCTTCACCCCAGCCGCATCGCCAAGCTTCCGCGCCACCTCCTCCAATCCCGCGAACGTCAACGGCCCCACCGGCGTCCCGGCAGCATTCCCCGACCCCGCAGCCACGTGCGCCAGCACCGCCAGCCACCCCACCGGCGGAATCCGGCTCACATCCCCGTGAAACAAGCCCGCCAACTCCGGTGTCCCCTTGACCGCCTCCACGGCCCGCGGCGTACCCACCTGGATATGCGTGAAAATCGTCTTAACTTCCTCCGCGGACACCCCGTCCGGGAACACCGGCAGCAGCCCCCTCCACTCGGCGGCCTGCCAAGGGCGACTCTTCTTCTTTACGCTGCTCAGCTTCCGGACGTGCTCCAGCCCCTCCGGCGACAGCGACGACGAATTCAACCTCTCCTCAGTCTGCATAAGATCACGCACCAGGGACTGCACCCGGTCAGGCCTCAACTCCACCGGCCTCACCAGGTCACGCCGCTGCCCCTGGTGATCGACCGCGAGCATCGAATAGAAGAACCGTGTATCCCCGAGATCCGGCGGGAACTGCTTCCCCGACAGATGCCACGCCCGAATCGGCAACCCATTTCCGGCACTAGACGTCGGCCAGCCAACCACCAACATCTCAACGCCCGAAACACCCTCCACCAACGCCTGCGACACCGTCGCCTCCAACATCCCCCGCACATCCGCACCGTCCGGAAGGTCATCCATCAACGTCGGCAACACCCCACCGTTGAACCGCAGACCGTGGTGAGCCAGCGTCTCAACAAACGAATCCCGCGCCGCAGAGCCATTGCTCAAGCCCCCCCACGCCAAACCCCCCACCACAGCCGCCAACACCTCAACAGCAGTACCCCCCACCACACCGCGCAACTGCGGCGTCTGTTCCACCACCCGCAACGCAAACGGCAGCCGCGCCACCACAGAACCCACAAACCAATCGATCGCCACCTGCACCTCATCGGGCAGACCGGCCCAAACACCCTTCACCTCATCGGGCAGCCTCATATGCGCCTCGGCCACCGCCCCCATCACCGACGCAACAGCCGCATGGCCCTCGCCAACAAACACTCCCTCAGCCGCATCCAACCGCGACACCACATCAACCAACCCATCCCGCGACCACACCAACCCACCAAACCCCGCACCAAAACCAGACCCCCCACCCTCAACACCCTGCTGGCCAGGGCCTCCGCCCCGAAGCCCGGGCCGGTTCTCCAGCCTGCGCGGCGACAGAGCCCACCCCGGGTCCACCGTCCCCAGGACAAACCCCAACTCCGTGGCGTACCTCTCCAGACGCTCACCCCGCCACCGCATCGTCACATGCTCATGAGCGACCAAGCGGGCAACGACCTCAACGACATCACGATCACCGGTCAGGTTGGTCTCGCCCACCACCCCACGGGCCAACTCCAACGCCGCAGTGAACTCCGGATCACCCGACCCGTACGTGTCGCTGAGCTCCGCCGAAGCGGCATGGATCCCCGCCGGGGTGGTCAACGACGTACGGGAATGCCCGCGCTTCGCCGACGGCGCGTACGACGAGTCAACAAACTCTGGCCGCAATGCCCGGCGACCACGCAAGACCTCCAAAGCATCGGCGACCACAGTCGCCCGCCGCTCCCGCACTCGCTTCTCGATCACCTCGAACACCGCGTCATAACTTCCATCGGCCACCAACCGATCGGTGTCGCCGTGGCGCATCAGGATGTCCCGCGCCATCCTGCCCGCGACATTGCCTTCGCCGACCTCCGGCACCTGCGGCGTGGGCAGCGGAGGCGCCGGTTCGATGGCATCCGGGTCCCGGTCCCGGTCGTCCTGATCGTCCGAGCGAGTCTTCTCGTCAAAGCTCTCCGCCGCGGTCTTCTCGTCAACGACCTCCGCCGCGGTTTTCTCCTCGACGGTCTCCGCCGCGGTCTTCTCGCCGCGGGTCTCCGGCGCGGTCTTCTCCTCAAAGTTCTCCGGCGCGGTTTCCTCGCCGCGGTTCGCCGGCAGACCCTTCCCACTCCAGCGAGCAAACCAGTCCCGCGGATTCCACGAACCAGCAAACCAGGCCCCCGGGTTCCACGAGTTCGACGAACCCGGATCAGGCCGCACATCCAGCAGTTCGGCCACCAACAACGCGATCCTGGGCGCCCGGTCACCTTGCCGGGGCTGACGAAGCATCAGCTCATACAAGCCCAGCAGCGTTTCCGGCCCGTACTTGCCCGTCAACGCCAACTGATCAACCCGGCCCTGCAGGATCGTGTTCAACCACACGAACGACGTGACCCCGGCATTGGCCAACCGCAGATCCTTCTTCGGCTTACCCGCATACGCCCGCAACTTCGCCGGCAACGCCTCCGGATCCCCCAACAACCCCGCATACGGCCGCAAATCCGGATCAGCAGCAACCAGCATCGCCAACATCTCATGCCGCGACCCCGGCTTCGAACCCGACCCGGACCTCACGCCCGGTCCCGACCCGCGACCACCACCAACCTTCCCCACCCGCGACGACGACTCCACCACCGACGACGACTCCACCGCCCGCGACGAGTCAGCACCATCACCGACACCCGCAGCCGCCGTCACCTCCCGCACCCCACCAGAACGGGAACCATCACCGACCCGGCCCGGCATCCCCGGACCCACCGTCCCAGCCCTCAACGACGGCATCCCACCCGGCACACCGCGACCCGACGACCCCGACCCAGCCGCCAACACACCCGGCCCACCAGACGTGCCCGACCCGCCAGCGGTCCCAGCCGACCCGGCCGGCGTCCCACCAGACGTACCCGCACCCGGCCCCACCGGCGCAGAACCCGAGGGGGCCGCCGCTGAAGTGCCCCCGGTAGTACCGGTCGTGGCGGCCGCGGGGATACCCGAGCTAGCCGCCGCAGGAACCTGCGAAACCGGGGCAGTCGCCGACGCCTGGCCGGGGCCTTGACCCGTCCCCGAACCAGAACCCGACCCGGTACTGGCGGCCGGGGCCTGGATCGGTGCCGGGGTCACGCCGTCGCGATCACCATCGGAGCCGACCGCGGCATCGGAAACCACCGGAGCATCCACACCCCCCGACACCGGCGCGCCGGTGTCATTGGCGGCCGGGACACCAGAAGGAATCCGCGCCGACGTCGACTCACCACCACTAGACTCACCGGCCGACTCCCGACCACCACCAGGCGTGCTGGCCGACCCACCGACCCGTTCGCCGCCAGGCACGCCGGTCGACTCGCGACCACCGCCAGACTCACCGACCCGTTCGCCGCTGGGCTCAACCCCGCGTTCGCCGCCGGGCACGCCGGTCGACCCACCGCGTTCGCCACCACCAGGCTCACCGGTGAACCCGCGATCACCAGACTCACCGGCCGACTCCCGACCACCGCCAGGCGTGCCGGTCGACTCACCGAACCGCGCACCGTCAGGCACATCACCACGTTCGCCGCCGGGCACGCCGGTGGATTCGGACCCGGGCTCCCGCACGCCATCGGGCTGACCCGTGGACTGACCGGCGGGTTCAGACCCGGGCTCCCGCACGCCATCGGGCTGACCCGTGGACTGACCGGCGGGGTCAGAGCTCGGGTTGTTGTGGGTGACAACCTCATCGGCGTTGGGTACCGGCCCGGAACCTGCCCCGTGGGGCTCGGACTGCGCGAAGCCGCCCAACCCGTCGTTCCCGGAGGTCCGGGCAGAGTGCGTGACGACCTCGCCAGGGCTGCCATCACCGGTGACGCCTGACTGCGGAACATCCTGCCCCGACGGGACCAGCCGATGACCTTCCGGCACCCGCTGCTGCCCGCCACCAGACTCTTCCCGGACGGCCTCAGGTCGTCCCGGATCACCCGGCGTGGCCGGGACCTGGTCACCCGGCTGCCCCGGCCGCGACGCAACAGCACTTACCGGATCCACCACGGGCTTGGTGCCCGACCCGCCCCCGGCACCGACCCGCTCACCCGGCACACTCCGGCCACCAGTGGTTTCCCCACCCGCAGACACAGCACCAGAACCCTCCGGAACACTGAGGTGACGGGGCTCGCCCACCGAGGCCGGGCTGTACTCGTCGTCGCCGGGTTGGTTCTGGCCGTTGCCCGGCAACAGGGCATCCCGGCCCCCACGAGAACCACCGGAGTCACCCTGACCGGAGGAGTGGGCGGAAATGGCCGGCGGGACGGTGGTTCCGCCGGTGAACGCCCCCAGCCCCGGCCCATCACCGCTGCTGCCGCCGCCGGACTCGCTGCTGCCGCCGCCGGACTCGCTGCCAGCGTCGTCCGCGTCCTCGCCGCCGTAGCCAGACTCACTGCTACCACTGCCAAATTCGCTGCTGCCACCGCCGGACTCGCCGCTGCCACCGCCGGACTCGCTGCTGTCGCTGCTGAACTCGCTGCCCGCGTCGTCGTCTGCGTCCTCGTCGCTGCCGTAGCCGCTGTCGGCATCCTCATCGCCCGGGACGTGTTTGTTGGCTTCGTGTTCCAACGCCCGCCCGCCGAGACCTTCCCCCACCTTCTCCCCAGCGATCTCAGCCACCGCCGACGCCCCACCCGCGGTGAACGCCGCCGGGTTGAACACGAACTCGCCCTCCATGATCCCGACCGCCACCGTCTCGGTAGCCCCCTCATGCAGGCCCTCACCACCGATCCGCGCCCACGGGTTGTGAAACCACCCATCCACCGCGCCCGGCTCGCCGCCCGCACGCTTCACCCAATCCTTGATCGCACCCTTCAGCTTCGGCAACGCCCCCATCGCCCCGAACGACAACACCGACCCCACCGCAGCGATCACCGCAGCACTCTCGTAATGCTTCCCGTCATGCCCCTCCCGGGTACCCTCCCCGATCTGGATCTGCTGACCCAGCCACACCACACCAAGCTGCTGCCCGAAACTCATCGCCAACATGCCCAGAATCTGCACCGGAACACGCGGCACACTCGCCATCCGCCGCGCCATCCACGTCACAGCCTTCTCCACAACCACCCTGTGCATCAACGCCTGCGACATAAACCACGTCTGAACACCCGGAACCCAAAACCACTGCACCAAAAACTCAAACTCAACCGCCAGCAACGCCAACTGAATCAACACCACCAGCTTAAGGAACTCCACCTCCATCGCGATCTGATCCAACGCATCAGCCATCGCATCAAAATGATCGGCCGCCGCATCCAGATAATTCGACGAACCATCCACAAACGGCGCCATCCGCGCCACAAACGCCCGCTCCGACGCCCCCGCAAAACCCGACGACCGAATCCCCTCAACCGCCGCCCGCGCATCCACCCGCAACCGCCGCAACCGAGCCGCATGCGACCGCCACACCACCGCCAACTCCCGCACCTTATCCTCATTAACAGGCGGCGGCTCATCCCCCGTAAGCCAATAGGACAGCTGGCGCTCAAACTCATTGAACATGATCGCCATAACCGCCCCTTTTAGCTCACCCCTTCCAGCACTCGCGCCAACTAAACCGAATTCTCACCACCCTGAACCTGCTCCGGCTGCGGCGGCCCCGGAATATCCTGAGGATGCAGCACACACAAATCATCCAACGTCGGATTCACCAAACCCCGCGTCCGACGAGCATGCCGCGCAATCGCCACATCCAGAACCTGGCGAGCATAACGACCATTACCGAAAGAACTCCCCCGCTGCACCGCCGCGAAATGCGCCCGCAACGCCGCCACGGACGGCCCAGTGCATTCGTAACCGGACTCGGCGGCGTGCTGGTTGAAGATGGTGACCAACTCGTCGGCGGTGTAGTCGGCGAAGCGCACCCGGTGCGAGAACCGCGAGGACAGACCGGGGTTGGCGGCGATGAACCCGCCCATCTCCTGCTCGTATCCGGCGGCGATCACCACCACCTCGTCACGGTGGTCCTCCATCAGCTTGACCAGCGTGTCGATCGCCTCCCGACCGAAGTCCGGCCCACTGCCGCGGCTGCCACCGGAGGAGAGCGTGTACGCCTCGTCGATGAACAGCACGCCGCCGCGGGCACGGTCGAACGCCTCGGTGGTCCGGCGCGCCGTGTGGCCGACGTACTCGCCGACCATGTCTGCCCGGGCGACCTCGATGACCTGCCCCTGCGCCAGCACGCCCATCGCGGACAGCAGCGATCCGTACAGCCGGGCAACGGTGGTCTTACCCGTGCCCGGAGGTCCGGCGAAGACCAGGTGCCTGCTCACCGGCGGCGACGGCAGCCCAGCGGCCTCCCGCTGCCGCGCGGACGCCAGCAGGTCGACCATCGCCGCGACCTCGGCCTTCACCTCGGCCAGCCCGACCAGGCTGCGCAGGGTGCCCAGCAGCTGCTCGACCCTTTCCTCGTCGATCTTGCCCGCGCCGGCCCCCACGGCGGCCCCGGGCAGCGGCCCAAGATCCTCCGGCAGCAGCCGGGTCAGCTGGGCGGCGGTCACCGACCGGTCGTCGCCGAGCCGGTAGGCCTGCCGTCCGACCATCTCCTCGAACACCTTGCGCGCGGTGCGGCCGTTGCCGAAGGAGCTGTCGCGCGGCAACGCCGTGAAATACCCGTGCAGCGCGGAACGGGTCTCGAACTCCAGCTGGTAGTGGTGGTTCTGGCACATCCCCTCGACGATGGTGACCAGTTCGGACGAGGAATAGTCGGCGAAGTCGATGGTGCGCGAGAACCGGGAGGACAAGCCCGCGTTCGCGGCCAGGAACTGCCGCATGTCGTTGGTGTACCCGGCGACGATCACCACCACGTCGTCACGGTGGTCTTCCATCAGCTTGACCAGCGTGTCGATCGCCTCCCGGCCGAAGTCCGGGCCACCGCCGCCACCGCCCTGGGACAGGGTGTATGCCTCGTCGATGAACAGCACACCGCCGAGGGCCTTCTCGAAGACCTCCGCGGTCTTGAGCGCCGTGCCACCGACCACGGCGGCCACCAGGTCAGGCCGGGCGCATTCGACCAGCTGCCCCTTCCGGAGCACACCAAGGGCAGCCAGGATGCGGCCGTAGAACCGCGCGACCGTCGTCTTTCCGGTACCGGGGGAGCCGGTGAACACCAAGTGCTGCGACATCGGCGGCGACGGCAGACCGGCCGCGGCGCGGCGCTCGGCCATCTGGTGCAACCGGACCAGCGTCTCCACCTCGCGCTTCACGCCGTCCAGACCGACCAGGTCGTCCAGTTCGGCCAGCAGCTTGTCGAGTTCGTCGGCGTGGCGGGGTTCTCCGGTGTCCTGCGGCTCGTCTGAATCAACGGCCCTACCGGGCTCCTCCTGGACCACCGGCGGGCGCGACTCGCCCGGCTCGCCGCTGTCGTCGAAGATGACGCTGGATCCTTCGAACCGGGTGTCCTGGTCGCCGTTGCCGTCGATGCGGCACCGCCGGATCTCCACCGGCTCGTCGCTGAACACCGCGACACCGTCACGAACGTTGTCGCGGACGGTGCAGGAAATCATCCCGCCGCCGGACTGCCCGTGCCATTCCGCGCCGGAGCCGCACTCGCGGAGGATGCCACCGTCCACGGCGAGCGTGGCCTCGCCGCGGGCGGACAACGCCGGGCCCGTCGTCCGCGTCACCTGACAATCCGACACCGTGGCTTCGGCCTGGCCGTCCGCGACGACCCCGCCTGCCGCGCCACCGGTGATGTCGCAGCCGGTGAGCTTCACGACGCCGTCGGCGCTTGCCGACACCGCGTCGTGCCCGGCGTCCGTGAAGGTGCAGGCCGACAGGTGGGCCGTCGATCCGTCCAACACCTGCACCGAATGCCCGCCCGCCTTGGCGATCCCCACCCGCTCCAGCTCGACCGTGGCGTTCTGCATCGCCACCACGGCCTGCGCGTCGACGTCGCTGATCCGGCAGTCGCGCAGCACGGGCATCGATTCGGCCGCCGCGAGCAGCACCACACCCCGCACATTGGAAATGTCGGAGTCGTTCATCTTCAGCTGGCTGTGCTGTTCAATGACGATCGCGTTATCGGCGATCTTGTCGATCCGGCAGCGTTGCAGCGTGCTCCGGCCGTGGTCGGCCACCAGCAGTGCGCTGTTGGCATCGGTCACCACGCAGTCCACCAACGTCGCCGTGCCGCCGGTACGAGATACCACGGCCGTACTCGAGACGGACGTGAGCGTGCATGCGTGCAGCTCGGCGCGGGCGTTGTCGTACACCAGCAGGCCCGCGCCGCCCGGGTTGCGCAGCTCGCATTCACGGGCCTTCAGCTCCGTGCGGCTCCGCGCCGCGACGGCGACCTCGGATTCGGCGGCCAGCACACACTCGTCGAGCTCAAGGACTCCGGCCCGCAGATCCACCGCGATCTCCCCGTCGCGGTGCGCCAACTCAATGCCTGAAACCGCCGCGTGCTCGACATCGAGCCGCAGCACCGGATCGCCGGATGCCTCCACCCGCACCTGGCCGGGTGCTCCCGCACCGGAGATGGTGATGTCGCGATCCAGCACGATCGATTCCGCGTAGGTGCCGGGCCGCACCGAGATGACGTCGCCGTCCTTCGCCGCGGCGATCGCGTCGGTGATGGTGCGAAAGCACTCCGGCTCACTGGGCGAAACTCCCAGCATCGACCGCGTGCCGGTCATTCTGCTCGCCATAGCGAGCCCTCCTCGTTCTCCGGGTTCAGCATCGAACACACGCGGTAGCGGTCCAGTGGGGTCATGCGGCTTGCTCGCCCGCTGGCCAACGCATGCGCGGCGAGCGCGGCGTCCGGCGCCAGCAGATGTCGGTCGAGGTAGTAGCGGGAGGCGTCCGACCACACCCACACGCCATCGGAGCGCAGGCTGGCGGGCACCGCGCCGGCCGACCCGGAGACCAGGTCGGTCATCCGCAGGTCGGTCTCCAGAACGATCTCGCCGCTGCTGAGGAAGTCCAGCAGCCGTTGCCGCTCGGTGGAGTCGACCACGAGCTCGTGCGCGGAATCGAACCACGGGCCCCCGTCGCCGGACGCGCCGTCGAACGTCCGCGCGACCTTCACCTCCGCCGGCGGCTCACGAGTCCAGAGCAGGACGGCCGAGCGCAGCGCGGTCTTGTGGTAGACGGGCAGGTCGGTGCCCGCCGCGAACACCTCAACGCGCGGATCGCTTTGGTGGCCGGCAACCCGTTGAACGGCCATGGTGACGGCCGGCAGATTCGCACCGTCATCGGCCTGCACCAGGTAGACGCGGTCGACGCCGTCGCGCATCGTCGCCCAGCATGCCGCCGTGCCGTGCGCGGCCCGCACCGACGCCACGACGGCGCGGTCAGGCCCGTCCCAGGCCCCATCGGCATCCGGCGTGAACCGGTACTGCGCCGCGGGACGCCCTTCGAGCCGCGGCAGCAGCGCGCCGACCAGCTCGTCGAGCCGTTGCCGGTCGCCGCTGGCCAGCACCTCGCGGGCAACGGCCAGCCAGCCGTCCGGGGCGCGGCCTGCCAGCTCAAGGAGACGTTCGTGCGGATCCAGATCGACGGCGAGCCGCGGCGATTCGTACTCGTCGGCCAGGTCGTCCATGCGGCGGATCATCCTTCCGGCTATGCGGCGTGCAACGGGCCGTACCACCGGTCCGACACCGGCTCGTCCAGCTCCGCGTCGGCGCGTTCCTTGGCTGCGGCACGGAGCCGGGCAAGGATTTCCTCGCCGTCGCTACCGTCCTCGGCGAACAGGATCCGGCGGACCGAGCCGCCCTCCACGCCCAGCACCTTGAGCCGGGTCTGACCTGGCAGCACCACATCGCCGGAGATGTCGAGCTCGTCCGCACCGACGCTGCGCACCAGGCCGTCGAGACGACGGGCGGTGGAGACCCAGATCAGCGCCTCCGTCCCGCCGACCGACTGCGGCTGCGCCACCGGAGCCGCCACCACCGGCTCGCGCAACCGCACCACCGCGCCCGGCGCCAGCAGCGTGTCGTCGGGGATGCCCCGCACGACCACGGCGCGCACCGTGGGGAGGCGGCGCAGGCCGCTGGCGAGGCACACGTGGAAATCGGTGTCGTAATCGCCGCCCGGCTCCTCACCGAACACCCGCACCACGGCCAGCTCCGCCAGCATCGCGGCCTCCTCGCCCCGGCCGGCCCGCAGTCCCGGACGTTCGGACAGCAGCTTGGTGACCGCGCGGGTGGCCACGTCGTACTTCGAGCCGAGGCTGGTGCGGACGTTCTTCCGCTGCTCGGGGGTGCTGCGTGCGTCCGCGGGTACCTCGAGCGGTTCTCGCCGCGGTTGGCGCTGCACCTGCTCCTCGACCGGCTCCTCGACCGCCGCCTGAGCTGCCTCCTCGACCGGCTCCTGAGCTTCGGCCGGCTCCTGGGCTGGGGTCGGCGAGACCTTGGCTTCGGGTTCAGGCGGCGCGGCGACCGTCGCGGCCTGTGCGGCTACCGGGTCGGCGGGCGGCGTGTCCCGTGGTGCCCGTCCGGCCTTGGCGACCAGCGGCGGGAGCGAGGCAGGCGGGTCAGCGGGCGGTTGCTGGCGCCGCGGCTCGGCCGCGGTCTCGGTCCACTGTGGCAGGCCCACCGTGGTCATCGGCCTGTCACTCGGCGGCTCCGCCGGAGCCCTAACCCCGCGGTGGGCCGGTCCTGGTGGGAGAAGAACCGACCCACCGGCGGGGATCTGGCCCGTTGTTGGCGGGCCAGACTCGACCGGCGGGGGAGTACCGGCCGAGGTCTTCGGGAGTACCGCAGGCTCCTGGGGGGACGAGTGGGTTGCTTCGGCCAGCGGCGGGCGTGCCACTCCCGGGGTCGCCGGAACCTGCTGCGGCGGGCGTGCCGCTTCCGGGGTCACCGGAAGCTGCTGCGGCGGCGTGGTCGCCGACACCGTGGCGGGCGCGACCGGCGTGGCGGGCTTGCTGGGCTCCGCAGCCACCGGGGCGCCGATCACACCGGGTGCTGCCGGGGGCCGGAAGTCCCTGACCGAACTGGCGACGATCGGCTCGGCGGGCAGCATCCGGCCGTCCGTCGTCACCACGATTCCCGCCACCAGCCGCTTGTCGCGCGGTGCCTCACGTACGGGGGGTGTAGCCACAGTGGGCGCCGTGGGCGCCGTGGGCGCCTGGGGTGCCTGGGGTGCCTGCGCGAGCTCGCCGCGCTCCGCGCCCGGTGCCGCACCGAGCCGGTTGACCGCCTCGGCGGCGTGCTGGGATGCGGGAACGAACCGCAGGCGCTCCCGCGCATCCTCCGGCAGGCCGTGGATCAGACCGTCCAGCGCCGA
The DNA here is from genome assembly GCF_056431445.1 of Saccharopolyspora sp. NPDC045941. Lineage (NCBI taxonomy): Bacteria > Bacillati > Actinomycetota > Actinomycetes > Pseudonocardiales > Pseudonocardiaceae > Saccharopolyspora > Saccharopolyspora sp. NPDC045941. Next base: position 142,821 of record NZ_JBWKKU010000011.1, on the reverse strand, counting down.
CAGCACCTCTGCGGGCACCGCGCAGTCAGCAGCCAGGACCAGGTCAGCGTGCGGCCCTGGCTCGGCCAGCCACTCCGGGCGCGGGGCCTGCGAGTCCGGGCGCACCAGCAGCCCGCGCGCCACGACGTCAACCCGCCACCCATCGGCCAGCCGATACGAACCTGGGGCAGCCAACGGCATCGCAGGGCCTGGCGCGACCCAACGGTCCAGCACCGGCCCACGCCCGGGCAGATACACGCTTTCCACCGCGAACGGGCGCCACAACGGACGGCCCGATGCGTCAAGAAGCACTGGGCGCCCTTCAAGCGGGACACCGTGCGCCGCGCGTACCGGCGCGCCAAGTTCGTCAGCCACGGCACTGGCCACACCCCAGCCGCCGTACTCCGCCAGCACCGCGCGCCCACGCACCTCGTCTGGCAGCGTTCGCAACACAGCGGCCACAGCTGCCGGTGACGGAGCTTGCTCGCCGGGAGCGCCGATGACGACGTACATCCGCTCGGGGTCCGGCGGTCGCGTGGACAGCTGGTCGTCGGGCCGCTCCGGGCTCCCCGGACCGCGAACCCACAGCCCGAGCGGAATCTGTGTGGCGCCTTCGGGCAACGGCATGGCCAGCGGGCGTTGCCATTCCGGGCTGGGCAGCCGTGGCCCGAGCGGGACACCCGGCCGCCCCGAACGGAAGGCGACCCACCCAGGGCCGGAGCCGGGCACGAACAGGCTCCCGTCCGCCAGGGTGCGCGGGACGCCGCCCGGCACGACGACCTCGACGCCGAGCCACTCCGACAATGTCCGTCCCGGCAACGGCGAGCCGTCCTCGGCCACCGACGACAGGCTCGGCGCAAGGATTCGCAGGCTGCGAGTGGTCGCCCCGGCGATGTCCGCCACCACCCACGGATCGAGCTGCGCCACTGCGGCCAGCGCCGACGCGCCGACCACCACCGTGGTGCGACCGCGTTCCTGCGGCAATGCCTCAGCGAGAGCGACAGCTTCGTCGTCAGTCTTCGAACGGCTGACCACGAGAGCGTGCCGAACCCGCTCGACCTCGATCGGCGCGTCCACCGTGCCTCCCTTCACCGTCATGGACACGGCCACACAAAGCGCTAGGGTTCATCGCACCGCGAACCCGCTGCTGGCTTTGCCCGAATGAACCCCCCATCGCCTTCCCGATGTGCCGGTAGCGCGGTGTCGACTGCAGCGCTACCGCCCGTCACGTACTCAGAAGGAGTTCTTCATGGCCGACAAGATCACGGTCGATCTGCACCCGTTCTTCCGCAGCGACCGCGACATCGATCAGGCGGTGCGCACCGTGATCTTCCGGGCCGCACGCGAGCGATCCCGATGGCCGAGATCATCGTCGGCAAAGGGAAGGCAACGCTGCAGAACCGGGTCGTGAAGATGCTAGGTGCGGCGCATCTCAAGCGCCTTTACCGTTCCGTAGAGGTCGATCCGAACAACGACGGCCGGGTGCTGGTGCACTTCTGACGCCGGCGCGGTTGCGGTGCAGAGATCAGGACTGGGGGCCGCTCCACCCAGTCGCACTGGCCTGCTTTCAGCCGGTCGGGTGCGACTGCTTGGGACACGTGTCCCGACCGGCCGCGGGTTCACGAGCCGGGTTGGCCACAGCGGACGGGGTCCTCACGGCGTGGCGCGGACCCCGTCCACTGTGGTCAGTCCACGTCGAATTCCGGTCGGGTGTCCCTGGCGACGAGGATGTCGTCGTTGCTCGTGCCCGACGGCACCATCGGCCACACCAGCTCGTCGCCGCTGACGACGAAATCCACCAGCACGGGTCGGTCGGTGACCGCGTTCGCCCGCAGGATCGCATCCTCGACGCCGGCCGGGTCGTCGCACCGGAACGCGACGCACCCCAGCGACCGCGCCGGCCCGGCGTAGTCCGGGGTGCCCTGCCGGTACTCCGAGGCGCTGTGGTGCTTGTCCCAGAACAATGTCTGCCACTGCCGCACCATGCCCAGCACGCTGTTGTCGATCAGCGCCACGATCCTCTGGTGCGGGAGCGCCAGCGCATCAACATCGCCAGCCCGGCGAGCATGCACGCCTCGCTGGAGCCGCCGGTGGACGTGCCGACCGCGCTATCCGGGTCGGGAGCGTGCCACAGTTCGGCGAGCGCTGCGACGCACCGCTGCGCCAAGTCAGTCGTGCGCAATACGCGGGCTGGCGTAGCGCAGCTCATTAGAGCCCTGTTGTCCTTACGTATGCCCAAATACGCGGCGGAGGGGCCGTCCACCTCTCGGAATCCGCCGATGGTCGTCCTGGCAAGGCGGATGCAAGCGGCTGCGCCGCTTCCAAAGACGCGGACGGCATTCGCCGACAGGCTTTTAGTTTTAGGGAACGTCCGGACCCTATAATTTGCCCAACCAGGTATCCCATAACGTTGCCCTTTCATACACGGGCATTTGCCCTTCCTGGACTACAGGGAGGCCAGCCGCCGGAGCTCGCCACGGCGGTCGGCGATCTTGCCGACCGCCGTGGCGAAGCCGCGGTCGCGCCTCAGTCCCCTCCCTCTTCGAGCATTGGGGCGGCCTCCGAACCTCGCGGCAGCACATCGCAGCGTTGCCGAGGGCGCGATGCACCGTGGTAGGCGCGGAGCGCGGTGACTGCGTTGGTTATGTCGTCGGCGAGTCGGCGGGCGAGGATGTCGGAGAGATCATTGCGGCAGACCAGCCGCGCGACGGTGACGTTGGTCTGGTTGGGGGGCAGTGTGTAGGCGGGCACCAGCCAGCCGCGTTGGCGGAGGCGGTCGGCGAGTTCGGTCACGGTGAAACTGGCGTGGTCGCCGGTGGTGAAGGCGACCACGGGCAGGTCGTCGCCGGAGGAGATCACCCGCAGGTCGTGGAATTGGTTGAGGTGGGCGGCCAATGCGCGGGCGAGGTCGCGACAGCGTTGCATGATAGCTCGGTAGCCTTCGGCGCCCAAGCGGAGGAACTGGTAGTACTGGGCGATGATCGGAGCGGCGGGTTGGGTGAAAGTGAGGGTCTGGGTGGATAGGCGCCCCCCGGTGTAGTCGATCGAGAATCCGAGCTCGACGGGCACCACGCTCGGGTCGCGCCATACCAGCCAACCCAGGCCCGGAGCGACCAGGCCGTACTTGTGCCCAGAGGTGTTGATCGAGTCCACTCGGGAAAGCCGGAAATCCCACACCAGTGCGGGATCGAGGAACGGCGCCACCAGCCCGCCCGAGGCCGCGTCGACGTGCACTGGCACGTCGACACCGTCGCGGGCACTCCGTTGGTCCAGCGCGGCGCACACCTGCTGTACCGGCTCGTAGGAGCCGTCGAAGGTGGTGCCCAGCACGGTGACCACGCCGATGGTATTCGCGTCACACAATTCGGCTGCAGTGTGCGGGTCGATGCCGAACCCGCCCTCCGCCACCGGGATTTGCCGCGCCTCGACGTCCCAGTAGGCGCAGAACTTGACCCAGCAGACGTGTACGGCGGCGCCCATGACCAGGTTCGGCCGCCCGCCGGATCCTCTGGTGCGGGAGCGCCAGCGCATCAACATCGCCAGCCCGGCGAGCATGCACGCCTCGCTGGAGCCGCCGGTGGACGTGCCGACCGCGCTATCCGGGTCGGGAGCGTGCCACAGTTCGGCGAGCGCTGCGACGCACCGCTGCGCCAAGTCAGTCGTGCGCAATGGCTGCACGCCGTCGACGGTGTTGCTGTAGAGGAATTCGGCCATCAGCCGTTCGGCTTCCGGTTCCATCCCAGTGGTGATGAACGTTGCCAGATTCAACTGCGGCGGTACATCCGGGCGCAGTTCATCCCGCACCGCCCGATAGGCCGCATCGGCAGGCATCGACTCCTGGGGCAGACGCCACCCCGCAAGCCTTCCCGGAACCGTCTTCTGCACGGGGACCGCTGACAAGTCGGCCACAGTCTCACCCCAACACGTCACAAGATCAACAAGGCATCAACATGCCCGGCCGCTACTCGTGCAACGGCACAAATGTCCTTCGGGAGTCGCTTCACCAACCACCGGTTGCCGGCGACGAACACCCTTGGCAACACCTGATGATTCCACTGTAGCCACCGACCCACTCCCGCCTCGCCACATCCACCGATGAATTTCCCGACAGACCCAAGCGCGGATGTCCGGAAAGGCAGAGGTGTGTCGCTTCACTTGCTCGGCGTGAGCGCCGCATTCCGGTGATCTATAAACGGGACCGCGTACCCGAGGGTCTGGAGTACTTGGTTCTGGATGCGCTGGCGTAGGTCGGCTTCTTCGGGCGTCAGCGAATCGCCGGGGAGCCGGATGCGGACGAGTTTGGGCCTGATCGACAGGTCGTCGCCCCAGAAGGGCAAAAAGAAAAGGGCAAACGGGCAACCATTTGCCGCTCGGCAACAGCTCCACTGCACGATTGGCGTCGTGGACATATCTGCCAGGATGTCATGATGGCTACCCAGCGAGCTGCTGTCTGGACCCCCGCCACCGCCCCCGGCGCCCTGCCCCTGCTGGGCCACGCACTCGCGATGGCGCGCAATCCGCTTGGCTTTCTGACGTCTCTGCCCGCTGCCGGCGATCTGGTGCGGATCAGGCTCGGTCCGTGGAAGGCGTTCGTCGTGACCGACCCGGACCTGGTGCACCACCTGCTCGTGAACTACCGAATTTTCGATAAGGGTGGCCCGACCTTCGACAAGGTCCGTGAGGTGGTGGGCAACGGCCTGGCCTCCTGTTCACATCAGGACCACCGACGGCAGCGTCGCCTGCTGCAGCCCGCGTTCCACCGCGATCGCCTGACCAACTACGCACGGATGATGTCCGAGCAGATCAGCGTGATGCTCGACTCATGGCAGCAGGGCGACGTCATTGACGTGCGCGCCCAGATGCAGGCACTTACGAGCCGCATCGTGTCCAGAACCCTGTTTGTCGCCGACGTCGCCAGACCGGCGGCTGTCGCACTGGAGGAGTCGCTCGGCGACATCGTGCGTGGCGTGTTCCGCAACCTGGTCGTGCCGCCTCCGTTCAAGAATCTGCCCACCCCGCTAAACCTGCGCTTCCGACGCTCCAGGGCACGCGTCGCCGCGGCCGTCGACGCCTGCGTCACGGAGTACCGGCGGAGCGGCGTTGACCACGCCGACGTCCTGTCGGCGCTGCTCGCCGCCCGCGACGACAACGGCAGGGCGCTGACGGAGTCCGAGATCCGGGACCAGGTCGTCACCCTGCTGTTGGGCGCGACCGAGACCAGTGCCACCACACTGAGCTGGGCACTGCACCTCCTGGCCGCCCACCCCGATGTGCTAGAACAAGTGCACGCCGAGACCGACGCGGTACTCGGCGGGCGAGTCGCGGAAGCCGACGACCTCCCCGCTCTCGAGCTGACGAACCGCGTCATCACCGAAACCCTGCGCCTCTACCCGCCGGGGTGGATATTCACCAGAATCGTCACCGCCGACGCGGAACTAGCCGGCCAGCCGCTACCAGCGGGCACTATCGTGATCTACAGTCCCTACCTCATTCACCGTAGTCCGCGGTTGTACCCGGACCCCGACCGCTTCGATCCCGACCGATGGCTGCCCGGCCACGTCGCGAGGCCGCCCCGGACCGCATACCTGCCCTTCGCTGCGGGGGCCCGCAGGTGCATCGGCGACACCTTCGGGCTGAACCAGGCGGTGCTCACGCTTGCTTCGGTCGCGGCCCGCTGGGAGCTCCGGCACACCACACGTGCCGTGCGGGCCGCTCCCAGCGCCGTCCTCGCCCCACGATCGCTGCGGATGCGTCTGAGTGCCCGTTAGCCAGGAAACCGTTGCTAGAGACTGAGCATGAGTTGTTGGCGTAGGCGGCCAACGGCGCGGGAAGTTTAATGCTCACCTCGCCATCAGGGGTAACGCGGATCGTCTCGTTGCCGTGCGGTTTCCCGCTCTCCCTCGATGCTGGCGGCGGCCTCGCGGAGTTCACCGGGGTGCTGGTGCACGACAGCTACGCCGGCTACACGCACCTCACCGCCGTGCACGCCTGGTACGGGGCCACCTCCTGCGGGACCTGCGACTGATCAGGTTTGGGGCCCGCTCCACCCAGTCGCACTGGCCTGCTGACCTTCGACATCGGCGACATCGGCGACCGCGCCCGCACCGCCTGGACCATCCCAGTCCGGTTGCGTCGCCGCCCCACCCGGGAACACGAGGTCAGACAGCGGTTCGGCATTCTTCATCAGGGGCGTGCTCACTTCACCCACCCCGCAGGCGCCCGCGCCAGCGCGGTCTGGCCGGGACGAATCCGGACTCGACACCGACGGGCGCAAAGTTGGCAGACCATCGACCGGGTCCGACTCCATGCGATACCCAGCGACGACCTCGATCCCTCCCTTGACCGGTTTGATGTCAACCTGACCGATGACGCCGTTGACGCCAATGTCCCGGCGCACGTGCTCGACGAAGTTGCGCACGTGCCGCACATGCTCGCTGCCGTTGGCGCGTTCCCACTCCCGGATCAGCTGCTCATCCTGGGCTTTCCGCTGCTCCATCCGCTCGAACTCGCTCCAGCTGCCGGGCTCGGTCACGGGGTTCCTCCAACTGCCTTGTCGGTGCACGGACCTGTTGGCCAGCACACGTATGCCGAGCGGCATCCGGTTCAATCGATCCCGGGCGGGGGTGTGAAAGTGCCGTTCACTCAGACTGGAGCGACGTTCCGGCAGGTCAGGGGCCGTGAGTGTTTTGGAGTGCCATAACGCCCCAAAACACTCACGGCTTCACACGACGGCGACAGCGGAAAACCTATGCGGCGTAAGCGATTGCGTCGAATTCGCGGTTGGCGATGCCGTCCTGGAACGCCAGCAGTTCGGCTTCGGTGAACACCAGCTCGACGGCTGCCCAGCCGCGCCGGCGGAACACGTGCATGCCGTCCGCGTCGCGGCGGGTGATCTCCAGGCACAGCCCCTCGGTCCGGCCCTCCCGAGCACCGGCTAAGAAGGCATCGAACTCCTCGGCGGTGAACACCAACCGATGGTCATCCGGCGCGCCGAACACCGTCTTGTCGTCACGCAGCTCAACCCAACCATCCCGGCGGGCCACACACACGCAGTCCTTGTCAGGAACGCTTTTACTAGCCTTCCGGAAGTCAATCTCCGCGAAGGCCAACGACGGGGCTGTGTTCATCGGCAATCTCCTTGGGTGTCACTTGGATGGGGACGATCGTGCGAAGTCGGCGGCAACGCCCTTCAGGAACCGACGGGTCTCCGCGAACGTCAACGCAGCGTTCGCGAGACGTGCCCACGCCGCCTCATACGCTTTGAGCGCCTTCTTGTCGTCGAGGTACCGGATCTCGTTTGCACCCTCGACGTATGCCAGTTCCAATGGCCCGGCCGCGCCGGGCGAAGGCACCCGGATCAACACGAACGGACTCGAAATCGGCGATCGTCGACCGGCCGGACGGTCGAACGGCAAAATCTGTAGGTGCACGTTCGGCCGGTTGCTGAGTTTGATGAGGTGGTCGATCTGCTCGCGCATGACCGACTTGTCGCCCCATACTCGCCGGACACATGATTCCGACAGCACGAACTGCACCATTGGTGGCTCGTCCCTGTCGAGGATGTCTTGCCGCGCCAGCCTGGCCTGGATGCGATCTTCCAGCGTCACGCCGTTGATCTCGGGCTGATCGGCATGCATCGCCCGGACGTACGCCTCGCATTGCAGTAGCCCCGGTACGACCTCGACCTCAACTGCACGGATTTGATCAGCGTGCTTCTCCAGGTCAACTCGTAGCCGGATGTCCTCGGAGTACGCGCGGTTGTGGCCGGTGGTCCAGAAGCCTCGCTTGTGGTTGTCCCGGCGCAGGTCGCGCAGCGCTTCCAGATAGCCCTCATCGGTGAAGCCAAGCTTCGACGCCAGAAGCACGAGATCGCCGGGGCTGATGCTGCTCGCACCACTGATCAGGCTGGCAATGCGCGGCTGACTCGTCTCAATGAGTTTCGCCGCCTCGGCCTGCGATGAGCCCGCCTCCTGGATCATGTGGGCGATCTCGCGCCCAAGCAGCAGCTTCTTGGCCGTGCGAACAGTTGCGGGCATCTGCTCTGCCTCTCCTGTGATTGACGAGCGGCGTTGCCAAGCGCGGCGATCGTCCCTTCCTCCCGAAGGGTATCGCCCACAGCCACTCGATCGGATGGGTGCCGACAGCTTGATTATTCAGCTTTTCTAGATCAAGCTTAGATCATCGGGACAACGTGTTCCAGATCTCGATGCGATCGATGTCACCTTATAAAGGAGAGTGGTATGCCCGTCCCCTGCACCCCGACACATTCGCGCCTGGCCATGCGGAAGCTCGCCTGTACCAACGACCTTCAGCACTCCTGAGACCTGCCCGGGCCGTCCGTGCCCCCTCCCGACGGGACGGACCGGGCATATGAGGCGGGCGGCGCTGCGTCGAGACCGAGCGGTGCCCCCGACACCGCGCGCCCCATCGGGCTCCGCGCGCCGCCCGTCACCCCTACAACCCCCGAACACTGGAGTTCTCATGCCCCAGCCCCAGACAGAGCAGCGCTACTTCTGGTTGCCAGTGCCGGACGAGTCCAGCGCCTACGGCCTCGTGCGGCACGCTTTCGCCGGCACCCGCCTGGACGCCCGCACAGCCGACGAAGCGTTCTGCGGCAACACCTTCGCCCTGGCCAATCCGTCCGAAATGGACTGGATTCACGCCCGGACATGCCCAGACTGCAACGCGCTGCTCAAAGAAATGAAGGGCTGGCCGCGGTGACCTCTCCCATGCGGTGGCCCGACGGCACCCCAGTCGACCCCGAACCCGACGACACCCCGACCACCGACAACCACGCCTGGCGATTCACCGAGCCGCCCGTCTGGGCCCGAATCGACCACGAGCTCAAAGACCGGATCATCCAGCGCCTTCGCGCGCTCTAAGAACCCGGCCCGATGCCGCGACCTCCCCAACTCGCGGCGGCATCGAGCCGCGCGGCCGGGAGGAGTGGACGTCCCCCGACACACCGCCCGGCCGCACCCCAAACGACGAGGACTACCCGCCCTGCGGACCGCAGCACCTCGTGATCGGACTTACCCTTGGCGTCGAAGTTCCAGCCACCCTTTGCCAGCGCTCCCGGAAACGACCCCACCGCCTGGCCGCAACCCCCGATGAACTAACGGGCGCGACACGCTAGCTTGCGCCCGGCATTGGAAGAAGAGGGCCGACCGGACGTGCGTTGACGACGCGTTGATAACCCATCACGTACTCCAGTCGAACTCCGCCGATGAAGGTCACTTCTTCCTGGTCCGGGTAAGGTGACGCGATGCCCAGCGTGGCATTGACATCGATCCCGCCAGGTGCGCCGATCCAGTACATGTACGGGTCGCGACTCGGCGACACTCCGGGGTTGACATCGGCCGCACGTACCATCGCGTACGGATTCCGCGTAGTGCTGAGGAAATTCGTATCCCTAGGATACATACACACGAATTCCGCCAGGTGACGGTCCGCGCCTGTCCCCTTCGGCAGGAGGCCGCCATCCTCCACCACTTGTTCGGGAGTTGTCTTGCTCCAGCGGTAGAGCGTGTTGTCGTCCTGCCGCCACATTGCGTAACGGGGCGTTTCGCCGAACACCGTGCCGGGCATCGCAACTTGAGACGGGTCCTCTGGTGGCGTGGAGGACAGGCGCGTCGACGATGCGGGCGGGTCGGTGGCTCGAAACAGACTGTATGCGATGGGGTTTCCCGTCAACGAGCCGAGATACCACTCGAACACGGGCATTTCGGTGTATGCGCGGCCGTGTTCGTCAGTCACGTATCTGCCGGGAGGCAGCTGATCCACCCGCATGCCGAACAGGTTCGCGCCTCGATGCCATGCCACGTGCGTGCCGTACTCGGATCCTCCGCTGATCTCCCAGCGGCCGTTGGCCGCCCGGCTGTGCACTGGTAGCCCGAGTTCGGTGTAATCGTCTGGCGCGGGATACGGTTCCTGAGGGGGCAACGGCCCTGCTCCGGCGTGGATGCGCAGGCTGTTTCCTTGCGTGCCAAGCTTTTCCGCCAGCGTCTGGGAGAACTCGGTGGCCCAAGCACGGTTTTCAGGGCTGCGGCCGGGGTGCTGAGCAGCGACGAGTGCCACCACATCCGCCAAGGGCACGCGAGCATCGTTGCGAGCCAACTTGATGACATCGTGCGTGTGCCGCACAACCATGTCGGCCGCCGCGACATCGCCGGGTTCCGCCACCTCCTTGGCACGCTCGATCTCCGCGCGCAGATCCGACTCCGACCAATCCGCCACCGACACCGGGCGCTCGCGGGCGACATCCGCCAGCTGACGTTTGGGGCCTGTCACCTCGGTCGGCAACCCGGATCCCCCGCCCGAGCCCGACTGTCCAGCACCGAACGGCCGATTGGGGTCGTCCTCCGTCACCGGCTCGTCGCCCGGCCCGCCGCCCACTCGCGCACCGGAATTCCCGGCGTCACCGGGCTTCTCCGGTGGGCTGACGTATTCGCCGCCGGCGTCGACCGGGTCCGCCACAAGCGTGGACACCGAAATACCGGCCGCCTCGATCACGCCGGCGTGGCCGAAGTCCGCCGGCGACGCCACTACCCCGGTCCGGGGGTCCACGATCGTCAGCTCATCGCCGTCGAAACGCACGACGTATGCGCGTGGCAGCACCAGCCCAGGCGGCCCCTTCCGACGATGGGAACCGACCTCGGCCTCCGGACGGGGTTCCTCGAGCGCGTGCACCAACATGATCGCGAACGGACCCGGCCGCCCCGGATCGCCGTGCCTGGCGATCATCATCCGCTGACGCACCTCGCGCACCCCGACGTCGCCGATCCCGAACTGCTCCAGCGTGTGCCCTGCGATGACATCCGACGGATTCCGGCTGTGCTTCTCGTACGCCTTGAGCGCTTCGACGAGTCCCTCGGCCTTGACCGACCGCAGTCCCCCGAACTGAGACGCCGTGGCCGGTGCGTCGGTGATTTGCCAGTACCTCGGCTCCGCCGGGGCGACGATCACCTGGTTGCCCCGGGCGTCGACGGTGACCTCGTAGAGCTTCAAGAGTCCGGGCAGATCGTCATCCGGCATTTCCACGCGGGTGACCGGATTCTGGATCCTCATCCTGGACTCGAAGCGGCTCTGCCGGATCTCCTTGATCTCCTTGATCTCCCACCGCACGGAGTTCTCGTCGCTCACCGACACAGAGCGGACCGCATGCCTCCACACCTCCTGCCGAACCGTGACCCCGTCCCTCTGCCGGTTCTCGAATTCCTTGCGGGGAGCCGTTTCCAGGTTCTCGACCCTGAGCTTGTCCCCGTTCGCGGGATCGACGATGTACACCTGCTCGCCCTTTTCATCTCGACCCAGGTTGAGCAGAACCCGGACACGCCCCTTGAAGGGCGCGCCATACCCGAGCATGACGGAGAACGCGCCTGCACCAGCGCCACGCACTCGCGCGATGATCGCGGCCAGCCCTTCGATGCCGGAATCCGTCTGTGGCGAGAAAGTGACGAATGACCGGGCGTCATCGCCGTGGAAGTTCCTCTGCAACTCGAGGGCGCCGAGGATGCCCTGATAGACGGCCGGGGTGACGCCAGGCCCGCCTTCATACGAATTCAGAGCGACCATGAGCTCCGACTGCTCATCGACGCGCTGGTCATCCGGCAACTGCGGGAACCGTCGCTCCTCCGTCGTTCTCGGCGCGACCGGGGGCTCCTCCTTCCACTGCTCGCTCAGGTCACGGACCGGGAAGGTGTCCGGCTGGTTCCGCAGCCACGTGTCGAACCTTTCGCTCTCGGCCCGCGGAGTCGAGTCGTCAAGCTCGATCCGCACCTGCCGCCGCAGGAGGTTCGCCGACGACTCCGACATCGCCCGCAACTCGTCTTCTCCGTGCGACACCACCGTCACTGGGACATCCCGTGGGTCCGGAGCCCCCGACAGCGGCATGCCGCTTTCGAGATACAGCCCGCGCACGAGGCCTACCGCATCGCGGATCATTGCGACAACCCGTTCCGCCTTGGTCTGTCCACTGTGGGGGCCGCGCTCGCTCGCGTCCCCGTAGACGTGCAGCACGATCCGTGGCAGATTCCGCCGCACAGCGCCGGAGCCCGGCTCCACGCCGGAACTCGCACTCGATGCGTTTTGCGTGGAGTCGGCTCCGTCGCGCTCTCGATCGCCGGGGAACGCCTTGTCGATCCATGTCAGGCCAACGTAGGACGCGGTCTCCGCATCCCTGCCGGAGAGCGCGGTGCCACGACTGTCCTCGAACGTGACCGTCGTCGAGTCGTTGATCAGTCGCCCGTTCGCCTTGCTCGCCTTGAGATCGGCCGCGATCTTCTTCACCGTGGCACGGACGGCGGAACGGTCCCGGATGTCTCCGCGGTGGTGCCACATGACCGCCTTGGCAAATTGCTGCACATCCACCATGTCAACCAGCAGTCTCACGCTGGCTTCGGCGAGCACCATCCGCATTACCGAATACCGGTCACCGCTGGTGGCGCTGACTTTCTCGGCCAGAGCCTTGACGTCCTCGACGGTCCAGACCTCCGGTGCCTCCGCCGGTTGCTCCGGCGGGTTGGCTCTGAAGTCCTCCTGGACCGAGATCCTCACCTGTTCGGTCGCCGGGTCGGCCTCGTGCGGCGGGACGATCCCCGCGGCCCCCGGCTCGGTGACGATGGCGAGATCCTCGCCGGCCGGCAGATCCTCTGGTCGCGACTGCCCGGCGAGGTGCACGGCGCGCGCATAGTCGAACCCCGCACGCACCTGCTCGCCCACCGTGTTCGCGGCTTGCTCGGCAGCTCCCGCTGCGACGACGCGGTAGGTCCGCGTGCCCACCGTCCCGTCGTCAAGTACGTGCACCGTCTCACCGCGCCGCACATCCGCGTGCATCTTCTCGAACAGCTCGATCCCATACAGCCACGGCCTTGTGCCCGCTGCCGCAGCCGGGTCGCCGGCCTCGTTGTTGATCGGCACGTCCACCGGCTCCGGCAGGTCCGGCGACCGGTGCTTGACGACCTTCAGGTCGTGCGCGACCTCCCACACGATCTCGTCGATCGGTTTGACCTGCGACGCGGCCTCCACGTTGTAGCGGCGCTCGATCATCCCGGCCACCTGGTCGACGTCCATGCCCAAGCTGGCGATCCTGGCCAGGCTGATCTCGTTCAGCATCGCCTTCAGCGTCGGCTGGTAGCCGAGCCGGACCTTGTCCCGCCTGCCCTCACCGATCTCACGCACGAGCTGGCGGGGCTGGCGGGAATCGGGCCGGTCGGCGGATGCCGGTTGGAGCCCGTCCAGTTCGACGAGCCCGTCGGTGAGCCTGCTCTCGACGATCTCGCCGAGCTTGAAGGTGTACTGGTCGCCGTCGGGCAACTCGGCCGGCAGCCCCGTCCGCCTGTCCATGATGTCCAGCCGGCCGCGCGGGGTCCGCCGCACCTCGATCAGATGGCTTTCCCCGGGCTTCTCGCTGTTCTCGATGAGAATCAGACCGGAATACCGGGCAGGCAGCTCGCCCAGTTCCCTGAGCAGACCGGCCTTGTCGTAGGGCACGAATTCATCGATCTTGAACGCCTCGACGACGTCCTCTTCCGTGAACACCCGCTGCGTCGTCGGACCGAAGGAATACAACTCCCCCCGCTGACGCGAGTTGTACGCCGCCGCCGTGGCCAGCACGCAGGTGTAGAAGTAGTCCTCGTGGTGCCGCAACCCACCCGCATGGTGCGCCAACCCCGCCACCTGCGACGCGAACCCGTCGTTGACGGCGACCCACCGCAGCGCCTCCTCCCGGCTGAACGCATCCCGGGTCACCTCCGGCGGGTTCGGCAACCCCAGCAGATCGGTGACGATCTCCCGGATCAATTCGTCCGCATAGGACCGCGCCGCGTCCGACAAAGGCCGACCGGTCCACGACATCGCGATGGCGGCGATCCTCGCCACATCCGCACCCACCGGGGTATCGGCCCACTCACGGCCGCCAAGCGAACCCGGCGCCGCATCCCGCACCAGCCCCACCGCACGCGACCACACGCCCTCCTCGAACGGCCCGTGCCAGGTTTTTGCCCTCCGCACCACAAGCTCAGCCGTCCACCCCTGCACCGGCCGACGCAAGTTCATGGCGAATGCGTGCCTGCCAAGCGTCTCCGCCGGGGTAGGCAATCCTCGCACCGGCTGGCTCGACGGCGGCACCACTGCCTGCGATGCCTCACGCGTCCCCAGCTTGGCCGCCCACGACTCCAGCCCGTCGCGCCACCGCGTGCGCTCGTTGTCGTCCGCGAAATGCAGGTCCTGTGCCGCTTCCCACCGCCGCCGCGCGACCTCATCCCCCGGGTCCAGGCTCCGCGGATGCTCCTCGTCGTTCAGCCAGTCATCCCGCAATCTCGCCCGATCCGGAACCTCGTCCGGATTCATGCCTTGCAGATCCAGCGCATCGGGCGAGGACTCCTTGACGCCATCCCCCGCATCGCGCGGTGCGTCGACAGCTACCGGCGGCTCTGGCTCGACGGCGTGCACATCCCCGACCAGCGCCCCGGCCTGCCCGGACGCCGGAGGGCCAACAGACAACGCCTGCGCCCAGAACCGCACCTCGTCACGCGCCGACTCCTCCGCACGCGCGGGATCCACCTGATCCGCCACCACAAGCGCGACCTGCTCCAAGGTCAAGCCATTGTCCAACAGCTGCGCCGGATCGATGCCGTCTCCCACGGCCCGCCGCGCCGCCGCCAACTGCGTCGCGCGCTCCTGCCGGACGTCGGCAGGGAGGCCGTCCAGATCCGTGAACTTCCGGGCCACCTCGCTCAAACCGGACAAGATCTGGCCGACCGCCCGCCGTATCACCAGCTCGCGCACCACCCCGCCGTCGCCGGCACCCAGGTGCGCGGCCGCGACCGGATCCCCCATCGCCCATTTCACGTCCTGCGCGACCACGTTCGCCATCGCTCGCACAAACGCGTTCAAATCACGCGGCAACGTCGGAGGCAAGAACGACCACACCTCCGCACGCCCCTTCCAGGCATGCACGGCAATCACCTGGACGGCATCGGCCAGACCACGACGACCCAAGAACTTCCGGGTTTCGAGACCACGCTTTGGCTCGTCGAACCGCTCATACGCCGCCCGCACCGCATCCGCGAGAACCGCATCCTCCGGCTCGAACCCACGACGGTCCCCAGCCGCCAGTCGAGCCGCCATCCCCAGAACAAGATCCCGATCCCACCGCAACCGCGGCCCCGGCGTCTCCGGCCAACCAGACCACTCACCCGTGGCCTCTTCCGGCCCCGACCCACCGACACGAGGCCCGGACGACCCCACCCCAGGATCGCCCTCAAGGCTGCCGAGCGGGAAACCGCCGGTGACCGCACTACCGCCGGCGTCGGCACCGAACTCGGCCGCCTGTCCCCGAACGGGAACCGTCATTTGTTGGCCTGCCAGTTCCCGCTCGGCGGTCAGACCGCTCACGATCTCGTCGACCACGGCGGTGAGCTCGTCGCCGTGATCGGTCCGATGCCACGCGATCCGCGTCACAGCGTCGTACTCGTCTTCGGTGAGTTCAAGTCCCTCCGGCAACATCCCGCGCACCGAGATCGAAAGCAACGGATCGTCCACCCGCGGCAACCCGGGCCCAGGCGCCTCGTTCAGCGCCCACAACACCCGCTCCCTGGTCCACGCACCCCCCACCCACAAATTTCTCGCCTCGGCCGATACCCGCACCGGCACCTGTTCCTGCGTCTGTGACGGTGCCCCCGCAACCGCCTGCTCAGCCACCAGACCATCCAGGATCTCTTCGACCACCACCTCAGCAGCCTCCCCCCGGTTAGCCCGCAGCCACACCACCCGCGCCACCCCGTCAAAGACCTTCCCCGACTCGCCCGCCAAAGCCCGACTCGCGTCATGGCTGCTCACCGAACGCAACTCGGCCCAGATCCGATCCGACACCTCACCAAGGCCCGGTCGCTCCAGCGCCGACACACCTTGCACCGCCGACAACACCCGCTCCCTGGTCCACACACCCCCCACCCACGACTCCCCCGCCACCTCCAACTTCAGGTCCACCGCACCCGGACCCGGAACGAACATCACCCCCCGCTCGTCAACCTCAACCCGACCCGAACCCACCGATTCCCCACCACCCGACTCGGGCCGGGGCATCAAGACCGCGTTCAACTGCTTCTGGATCCGATCCGGCCCGGCGGGAACAACCTCGTCCCAAGGCTCCTCGAAAACGTCAGGCTTCAACCACTCACCCGGCTTGGCTGCCAGCGCACGCATCACCTCGAACTCATCCCGCTTCAACCACCCCCACCACCCAGGCGTGGTCATCAACAACCCCTCACCCCGCGGCGAATTCCCCCGCGGCCGCACCCTGGTCACCAGATCGCCGATCATGGACGGATCAACCAGCCGATCCCCTGGCGCACCGGTCGTCGTATACCACCACGAAATCTCACCACCACGCTTTTTTCGGGGAGTGTGCGAAATGATGATTCCGGCACCATGCCGCCTC
Source organism: Saccharopolyspora sp. NPDC045941 (assembly GCF_056431445.1). Taxonomy (NCBI): domain Bacteria; kingdom Bacillati; phylum Actinomycetota; class Actinomycetes; order Pseudonocardiales; family Pseudonocardiaceae; genus Saccharopolyspora; species Saccharopolyspora sp. NPDC045941. The sequence goes on along the minus strand of NZ_JBWKKU010000011.1, from coordinate 126,401 downwards.
AACACCATGCTGACTCGCGAGAGTACTTGATACATAGCATGATCTTTGACGTCAGAGTTCGGACCCCAGCTACCGTTCCGAAGGTCAGCACGAGAGAACTCCCGCATCGGATTCGACGCGAAGAAATGCAGCATCTTCAACTCGCCTGCGTCTAATAATTTCCCCCAATCGACCGCGGTGAACCGGTGCCCCGTTCGCCCAGCGATATCGACCACCGGCATAGCGGGCACATACCGATAAGCCGTCTCGTCACCACGGTGCTCGCCGACAATCCAGCCGCTCGCGCCGAACCCTCCGTCACCCAAGCTCTTTTGGACCACAGCATGGCTATCAGAGAACGTGGTTTTAGGGACGGGATTGCCCAGCTTTTCCGGCCACCCCACCTGGTTCAGAATGCGCATAGGTATGGGGCGACTCGGATTCGCCTGATAGAACGCCAGCAACCGCTTCGCCGGGGTCGCGAAAGACGCCGGGTCAATCTGCTTGAACGACGCCAACTGCACCGCGCTCCGCTCGGCACGTTGACGCTTGACACCGCGCGCCTCCCCCGGCTCCGACGGCCCCCGCTTCCTCCGCGCCACCTCCTGCGCGGAGTAGTTCCTTTCGCCGAGTTCCGGATCATCCAACTTGGTCAACGTCGCCGCATGCCCGGCCTGCTCCAGCCGCAGGTTCCCGCCATCGCGCGCGACCAGCTCCCCCACCCCTGTCTCGGCGCCGACCGAGTTCAGTTCGTCCACTGCCCGCGTCGACGACTCATCCACCAGCCGCGGGTGGTGAGCTTGCAGGTCCGACAACAACCGCCCCGCATCGTCACTCAACCACACCCGCCAAACATTCCCCACCAGCAACTCCCACCCATCCCACCGTTGATGGGTCCACAACTGTGTGCGAGTGACGTCCGGGATCTCGTCCATCGACAACAACCGATCCCCCGCGCCAGTCGACGCATATATCAACCCCTTACCCCACACGTCATCATTGGCAACAAAGATGCGCCCCGCATTATTCGCCAGCAACAACCCATTGATATCGGTGACAGAGCTATTGGAAGACTTTCGGCCGTGCAGCGCATCGACCCTCGCCGATGAAATGAAACTCCGAGGATTCTTGACGAACTCCGCCAACACCTTGACCTCGGGCATGTACAGCACAGCATCCCAGTTCAACCGGCCCTGTCCATCCCCCACCGACCCCGCACCATCACCACTCGGTCCCACGACATCCGATACCGCAGCATTTTGTTTCGCAGGAACGAACATGTACTTCCCAGACCTGGACACGACCCAACCCGCCGCGTCAGGGCCCGAACCAAGACTCTTCCGCACATAAGGGAGAGACTTCTCAAACGAAGTCTGGCCCGCCAGGCCCAACCACTTTTCCGGCTCCAACAGCACATTCGGATTCGCCAGGAACGCGGCTTTTAACGCATCCCCCCGAATCTCCGAGGCACTCTTGCGCTTCACCTCGCCCGCGTTATCGCCAGAGCCACCGGAGTCTGCGGGGACGAGCTCGCGCACACGCCGCATCAAGTCAGCCAGCAACGTCGCGACATCGTCCCGACCCAGTCGTTCCGCAGTTTCAATTGAAACTGGGGTCAGCTGGCCCTGGAACAAGCCCCAATTCCTGAGCAGGTCAAGCGCCGCGGCCGTGCCTGCCGCCGCATGGACGGCGATCAACCTGATGTGATCCCACGTCGTCTGGTACTCGGCCCGGAAATCCTGCACCGATTGCGCCAGCGCCGCCAGCGCCGTGATTTTCGTGACGTTCTTTCCCGCCGTGCGCAGGTCCTCACGAACCTGCTTTTCCGCGTCCGTCCGCGGCAGCCGCGGCGGCTCGGCCGCCCGAAGCATTTCCGCCGCGTCACGCAGCACCTCAGGCGTCAGCCGAACCGAAGGCGTCAGCCGAACCGAAGGCGCGTCCTGTTCGTTCTCCAAGAACCGAAGCAACTCCCCCATCAGCACATCGTCCGGAGCGACCACGGCGGCCGAGTCGACCTCCATGTGGGATCCGTCGTCGTCCAAGGACTCGTCCCGAGCGCCGACCCACCCGCCGCCGGCCTCGGCCGGGGCATTGGTCCGCTCCAAACGCTCCGTTCGCTCGTGGCCGCCCACAAAGCCGCCACCACGCTGTTCCCCGGACGACGACTCGACGAGGCCCAGAACGCGTGCGAGGTCGTCGACGAACCGCACCCGGTCACTCGCCGGAGTTTGTGCGAACACCGCCAGCACGTCACTGAACCTGGGGACGTCCCCGGGCAGGTTGAACTGCCTGCGCTGCTGAGTGGTCAGGTCCGCCAGCCGCTGGTCCAGCCGCTGGATGTTCGCCGGCCGACCGAAGGTCTTGACCACCCTCTCGAGCGCGGCCAGCCGCAGCCGCCCAGCATCTCCGGTCTCGGGGACGACACCACTCACCCAGCCGCGCACCGTCTCCGGGGCCGCACCGGTCACCTTGACGGCAGCGTCGTCCCCACCCACGTAGCCCACCAACGCGCCGGGCGTGCTGGCGTCGAGGAACCGCACCACGTCCCCCAGCCGACGCAGCTGATGATGCACCACAACATCAGACCCGGGCTCGTTGCTGGACGGCAGCAACTCGCTTACCACCCGCGCCAGTTCCCACGCCCCACCGAACCGCTCCGCGACCGCCCGGCGGGCACCGCGGACGTCGTCGACGAAGTACATCAGGTCCGTGAGCCGCCCCAGCTCACGCACGGTCCCCGCCGACTGCTCCACCAGGCCGGCGTCCGGCTCCGAACCGACCTCGATCAGATTTCCATCGACATCGGCCACGTCAACGAAGTAGACGGCGTCGTCGCCGCCCAAGCCGTCCGGCACATTCCCCGTTCGCAAATCGTCACCGGTCAGCCGCCACGTCCGCAGACCACCCCGCACGTCTTCGAGCAGGAACACCTGATCGACATCCTGCTGCCCCGCCAGCCGCGTGAAGACTCCCCGCACGTCATCACCGGCGGCGATCACCCTCGGCCGGGGATCACGACCCGTAGCGGCACGGAACTCACCGATCGCACCGTCACCCTGGGCGAGCTCCTCCAACGTCGCACGGTCGACAGCCGGATAGGCGGACACCCGGTCCCGGCGCAGCCCGGGCTCCACGATCTCGGTGAGGCGCCGCTGCGCGTCGCGCCCGTCATCGCTGCCGGGCTTGAGACCGGGCAACCGGATGAGCCCTCCATCCAGCTTGCTCGCGTCGACAACACCGAAGTAGTAGGTTCCGCCGGGCAATGCGGCGGGCAACCCCGTGGACGCATCGAGCGCCCACACCTGCCCGCGGGAATTCCGCCAGACCCCCACCAGGTGGTACTGATTCCCATTGACCGTCCACATAGCCACGCCAACGCCGCGTTCAGGCAGCTCACGACCAACATCAATGAGGCTGTTCCGCCTGCCGTCGTATTCGGTGAAACCACCCACCCCGAACTCACGCACGACATCGGACGACAGTACCCGCCTGGACAGATCGCCCGTCGGATCGAACCTGAACGGCTCACCCGTCTTCATCGAGTTGTACAAGGCCCCCAAGGCATACACACACAACATGTCGTAGTCCGGGTGGCGCCACAACGCACCGGGGATGTGCAACAACGAGCCGATCTGCCGCATGTGTTCGGCGTTGATGTCGACCCACGCACGTGCCTCGTCCCGGCTCTCGAAGCTCTCGAGGCTCACCTCCTGGGGGTTGGGCACACCCGCCAGGTCCGTGATGACCTCCCGGACCAGATCAGCCGCATCGGACACCGCGACCTCCCAGCCGCGGGAGCGGCGGCTGGGATCCCACAGCTCATGCGCGGCGAGTACCACAACGGCCTTGCCCAGGCTGCCGTCGATGAACTCCCGACCGCCAAGAGCGCCCGGCGCCGCATCCTGCACCAGCTTCTTCACGGTGTCCCGGAGGCGGCGCGAGGGCTCCGAATGCAGGGCATCGCCGGAGTACGGCCACTCCCCCTTCGACAACGCCCGAGACACGACGCCCTCGGCAGTCCAGCCGCCGCCCGGCCGATCCAGACCTACCGCACCTCCAGCGGGCACCACACCTGCCGGGACGTTCCCGCTCACCACGTGTGCCGGCTGACTGCCAGGCTCCGCGATCGCGATGCCCAGGCGCCCCGCGATCTTCCGCACCACGTTGTGGGCGGACGAGACCTCATCGAGCGGGTCAAGGTCTTGCGCGACGATCAACGCGAGCTGCTCCGCCGTCAGACCACGCTCACGCAGGGCCGCGCCATCGATCAAAGCCACCGCACGCCTGGCGTGCTCCAGTTGCCGCGTGCGGTCCTCGCGCACCTGCTCGTCGGTAATGTCGTCGAGGTTCGTGAACCCCGAAGCAGCCTCGTACAGGCTGGTCAGGTACTGGCCAACTCGCCGCCGGACGGTCAGCTTGATCTCCTCAGCGGAGGCATCCTCGCGCAGGTGATCCAACGGCGGCGACTCCATCGCCCCGGCCACGTCCAACGCGATGATCTTCGCCACCGCGGGCACGAACTCGCTCAGATCGCTCGGCAAGCCGGATGGCAGCAGCCGTCTCACCGCTTCGGCTCCCCGCCAGGCGTGCAGCGTGATCACTTCGACGGCCTCTTCCAGGCCGAGACCGCCCAACAAACTCCTCGTCGCGACCAAGACCTGCTCGTCGTCCGTCGGACGCTTGTCGAACCGCTGATACGCCGCACGGAGGCGCTCCGCCTGCGCTGCGCGCAGGGCGTCCGTGCCGGCCTCGGTCCGAGACTCCAGCGACTTCAGGTGCGCGGCCATGCCAAGGGCCAGGTTCCGATCCCATCGCGGCCTCCCGGCGTTCGCTTGCCCCCCGGCGTTCGCCACCGTGAGAGGGGTGCCATCGACGTTGACCGCGGAGGCGTACAACTCGTCATATTCGGACAGAGTGGCTCGCAACTCGCCCTGTCGCAGTTCCCCATCCTCCTGAAAGTTCGCCGTGTCAACGAGAAGGGGGCGACCATTCTGGGGTGACGACATCACGTTCCAGGCACGGGACCACTCGCCGTCCTTCTTGCCGGCGACGACCGCCGTCACGTGCGGCTTTCCGGAAAACATCAGGATGAGCGCGTCCACCCCGCCAGGTACCCGCTCGAAGTCGACGGACTCGATGATGTCCCTCACGTCGTCGAAGTCGAGCGCGACCTTCGTCTGAGCCCAGCGCATACGCCTGTGCAAATCAAGGTGGTTCAGCAGCGCCGGCCCCATTGCCGCGATGCCGTAGTTCCACCAGTGCCCCGCCTCATCAGCCACTCGCCAGCGCAGGAGCGAGTCCATCAGGCTGTTCTCGTGCGCTGAGGCGACCGGCGTCAGGGCGTTTCGCCACCCGCCCGCCGTGATGAGTCCTTCCGGCAGCAGCTCCGCCGGCGGACGCTTCAGCTGCGCCGGCCCACTCAGGTAGCCACGCCACGTCAGCGCGTCACCACCGGTCACAGTGAACAGTTCCTCCAGCGTGGCCGTCGTCGCCACGTGGTGCCACTCGCGATTGCGGAACTCCGCGTTGGTCACCGACGCGGCCCGGGAACGAAACGCCGGAACACTCGCGATGAAGGTACTCGCGGCCTGCAACACCAATTGAGGGTTCTCGTGCCGGCTCAGCAGATTCCTGACCGCCGGGTAGAACATGTCGTGCGGCCGGTTGTAAAGATACAAGATCAGGACGTCGGCGACCTTGGCCACCAACTCCTCCGACCTCGCATGATCCTCCTGGACAATCTTCGGTTCCGCTGACGGGACGACCGCGGCCGCCCACGAATTGGCAAAACTTCCGCTCACGCCCGGAAGCAGGTGGAATTTGCCAGTATTCCGCCGGACACTCGCCAGCAAGCCCGGACCCGTTCTGCCCGTGACCGAACCATGATCATGCCAGAACATCCCCTTGCGATTCTCGTCGAAGAATTCGGCCGGCCGGTTGTAGAGCCGATCTCCGAACAGGTCGATTTGTGTCAGCTCTCCGGCACGGGCATATGTACCCAGATAACCCAGTGCCTTGGGGTGCCCCCTGGACATGAGGATCGCGTCGTTGTTGACGAACCCACCGGTGTCCTCCCGCTCTTCGCGTTGCCTTTCCAGCAAGCGGTAGCCGACATCCGAGACATGCACCTGCTGGAACACCTGGGGCCGATCGAGGACGGCGTCGCCGTCGAGGTAGAGGTTGCCGAGCGCGAAGCTCAACAGCCATCTCAACGCATCGCTGGCCTGGACATAGCCGTACGGGCTGCTCTTCGTCCGGTCCATCAGGACCCGCTCGACCACCGGCGCGGACACCTTCGCCAGCGGAAGCTCGTCGATATTGACCACCCACATACCAAGCTGCCCGGCGATCCGCACCATCCGCCGCACACTGTCGAGCCGATCACCTCGCAGCGCGAGCCCATTCAACGCCTGGGTGATATCCGCCCGCGGAACGTCGGTGAAGAGGACCATCGGGCCATTGAACTTGCGCCGTGTCGCCGCCAAGCCCTCGACGAATTTCGTCGTCCGCGACGAACCGTCCAGCGGGCCACCCAGCCAGATCGCCGACCGCGCCACCGCGATCTCCCGCTTGGCGGGCAGCCGAGTACCGGTTCGGAACTCCTCCGGAAGCTCCTGCAGGATCTGACGGTCAGCCGCTGTCCAGTTCGACTCCAAGATGACGACGTCCCGCCCAGCCTCGTCGAGGGCTTCCGGCGTGAACGGTTCGTCCGGCAACTCCGAACGAATCATGTCAGCGCGCTTCAACAATCCCCACACCTGGCGCAGCGGCAACTCCATCAGATCGACGTCCAACGCCGCCGGAACCGGCCGAATCCGGGTGTTCCCGAACAGCCGGGGACCGCGCGTCGGATGGTCACTGACCTCCCCGCGCGCGAAAGCATCCGCGGCCCGGAGCTCCAAACCCGCGAACATCCGGCGGACCCATTCCGCGTCCTGCGCGCTCATCGACCCGGAACCGGGCTCCACTGCCAGTACTTCAGCGGGCGCCTCTTCATCGACCTCCATGGGTGATCCGTCGTTGTCCGAAGACTTGTCCCGCGCGCCGACCCACCCGTCGGGGACATGACTGGCCGAGCTTCCCCCCGCTTCACCCATGACCTCCGGCCCCGGCCCACCGACACGAGGCCCGGACACCTCCGACCTCACCCCAGGATCGCCTTCAAGGCTGGGGAGCGGGGAATTGCCGGTGAATGCACTACCGTCGTCGCGTACCGCATACAGGAAGTACTTGGAGGCAGCGTCCTCGAAGTTGGCCGGGAATTCCGAGCCCCGCACCTGCTCGACGCTCAGATGCCATGCCTGCCCGTCCAACTCGGACGCCCCGGTCTTCGGCAGCCGCACCACCACCGCCTCGACGAACGCACCGGCATTGGCCAGAGCCGTCAGCAAAGCCTTGGCGATATTCGCATCGTCGCTGAAGAAGGCCGGCTCCGGTTCAGCGTCCGGCAGGCGTCGATTCCTCAGCGCCTGCCGGAAGTTCTCCCGCGCCTTGGGTCCATCGACCACGTTGTCCCTCAGCTGCTCACGGGTGATCACCTCACCACCAGCGACGCCGGCCGCGTTCGCACGCGATTCCTGGTCGGGATTCTCGTGCTCGATCACCTGATCGTCGGCAGCGGTTTCATCGAACTCCACGGAAGATCCGTCGTTTCCCGAAGACCTGTCCCGCGCGCCGCCCCACCCGCCGGGCGATTCCGGCGCGGGCCGCACCGTCAACGGCTCAACCGACGGCAAGCTCACCCCGTCCGACCGCCTGGCGGTCTCCGCCGCCGGCACCTGCGCGGCCGACGCCGACGATCCCGGCCGATGATCCAGCAGTTGCTGCACAAAGGTCTTCAGCAACACGTCAGCCTGGCGCCCGTGGGCAAAGTTCAACTCCGGCGTCCTCGCGAACGCTCCCGTCGTCGCCGGACTGCCGATCAACGCGAGAGCGATGATCGTCCTGATGGCCTCGACGTACTCCGGTGCCAGGCCCGTCAGGAAGATCTTCTGCGGCCTGGTCAGCGTCGTGCCGGCGCCGGCGTTTTCCACCTGTTTCATCGCCTGGTCGAAGCGGCTCTCGGCACTGGCTCGCTCCTCCGGCGACAGGCGCTCGTTCTCGGCGTCCCGAAGCCGCTCCGCCGCTGCGGCCAAGTCGTCGAGCGTCCAGGTCAGCCCGTCAACCGAATCCGGAGCAGCCTGCTGCTCCCCGTGCTGCTGGCTCGGTGTCTGCGGCCGCGGAGACTGCCCATCGAGAACATCCGCCGCGCGCGGCGCCATGTGGGGAGGTTCGACGGGAGAAATCTGCGTCTCCCGCAAGAAATCCGAACTAGCCTCCTGGCCACCCGGTACCAGGCGCGCCAACGTGTCGTTGTCGATCACATCGGGCGTCCGCCTCGGCAGGATCGGGCCTGACGCGACATCATCGCCCCTGACCAATTCATCCTCCGGCACGGTTCCCTGCGACCGCACCAGCGGAGACCCATGCCGGATGCGGCGGAACAGGCGGAGGACCCGATCGTAACCGCGGCGCCAGGAACGCCATCGACGCCGGATCCTGCGGGCCCGTTCGGTAAGCATCCCATCGGCTGGGAAACCGGGGTGATCAACCCCAGACTCCACCTCATCGCGAACACCACTCCCGGCCGATTCCTCCGCCACAGACTCCGTACCCGACGACCTGCCAAAAACCACACGCCCCTGATCATCGACCGCGTACAAGAAGTAATCAGAGGAACTCTCCGCAAAACCCTCAGGGAAATCGTCGAACTCCACCCACATCCGCACTTCCACAACAGTCACACGCCAAGCCTGCGCAGCCCCCCCGGACCGCGGCCGCCGCACTATCACCGCCTGAGCAAAAGCATCCCCCTCTGCGAAACTCTCCAGGCGACGCCGAGCATCACCGGCATCAGAACTCAACAGAACCGGCTCCGGCTCCACGACCGGGAGCTCCAGATCACGCAGCGCGCTCTGGAATTCCTGCCGCGCCTCACGCCCCCCAACCACGTTCTCCATCAGCTGCTGACGAGTGATCACCCGATCAACCGCCACCGGCACAGGCGGCGCCGCCGTATCTGCTGATTCCTCCCCGGCGAGCGCCGCCGCAGTAGTAGTAGAGGAGGCAACCGTCAGCTGCGGGGCGATCTCACCAAAGTGAGCAGGCCGATTCGTCCGCAGGTGCGTCGCGAAAGCGTCCAGCAAGCTGGTGGCGGACCTCCAAGAGGAGCTCGAAAGTTCCGGTGTCGCCACCAGCATCGTCGCCGCCTCCTTGGTGCCGTAGAGCACGTCGGTGACGATCGCGGTGATGGCGTCCCGGTCCGGCTTGTCCAGTGCGGCTAGGAAGGCCCGCGACTCCGCGCGCAAGGCGCGGTACGCCTGCTCCACCTTCGTCCGAAACTCAGCGTGTCGCTGAATGTCGTCCCGTGGTTCCCCAAGCATCGCAAGGCGTAGTGCCGCTTGACGCATTCCCTCCAACGTCCAGGTCAGCGGAGCGTATTCGGCCTGCGCCGTGCGCGACAGCTGGTCCAGGTCGAGGTCGATCGTCCTGCCCGCGCTGTCGACCGCGTGGGCGTAGTAGTCGACCCCGCTCCGTAAGAACTCCGGCCCGAATTCCTCACGCGCCACCTGCTCCCGGGTCAGCACCCACGCCTTCCCGGCGACGGGAGCTGTCGCCACCACGACCCCGGCAAGATCGGCAACAACGGCCGCCGCACGCAGACGCGCCCTCCTCTCACGGGGATTCCCGCCGAGTAGCCGCAACTCCGGAGACCTGCCCGTCGCCGCTTCGAAAGCCTCAGCCGCCAACCGCCCGCCGTCGATGCGCGTAACCAGCACATGCTCGGACAGCACCGCAGGGGCTGTCGCGGGATCGATCACCACGTCGTGGGCGATCCTCATGCCATCGGCAGCCACGTAAACGCCGTACCTGACCGGCTCGTTCAGTGCCTCAGAGCCGAATTCGGGCGGGGTCTCCCCAGCCAGCACGGCCTGCCGGGTCAGATGCCATGCCTCGGTGACGCCGCCGCGCACCTCCCGGAGCACCAGTGCATCAAACGAGTCCGCGGCTTCCGCCAACTCCCACAGGCTCCGGAACAACGCCGGTGCCTTGCCCGGGAACGTCTGTACCTCCGGATCCAGTCCCGTCGCCTCGGTGAAACTGTCAACCGCCGTCGCGCCGCCTCGGACGTTATCGCGCTTCAGCGCCTCAGACGGGACCGACGGGTACGTCACGGGCACCGTGGTGCCGTGCAACACCTTGTAGTTGCCGTCGATCACGAACAGGTGAAGGGCGCCTTCCGCGACTTCGGCAACCTCCGACAGGGGCTGCCCGTGGCCGCCGCGCCAAGCCCACAGCTCCGCCTGATCGCGCTCTAGTCCCCACGCCGCGCCGTTCGAGCTGTCGAACAACACCCCGTTGGCTCGGATGCTGTCAGACGCTTGCAGACGTTGTACGACCTCGTCCCAGCCGGAAACACCGCGCAATGTCCCGATCTGGATCTTGAAGCGATCCTGCACTAGGCGCACGACGCCCTGCAATTCCCACTCCAGACCGGGCTGTGATCCCACCACGTAATCGGGTGCGGTGTGCCGCGGCGGCGGCTGAGTGGACGGGCCGGCCCCGGCCGGATCGTGCCCACCCCCGGACAGCTGCTGCTGTTCCCAGTAGTCGCGAAGTTCTTCCGGGTCGTACTGCACCGGCTCCGCTGGCGTCTCCTGAACGGCCTGATCAGGGCCGCTACCGCCCAACCCCTCGAACTGCACCACCCACGCCGGATTGACCGTGCCAAGAATGAGGCCAAGACCAACCGCGAACTGCTCCAGATTCTTCTCGTTCCACCTCAGGTTGGGGTTCGTCGCGTATTGATGGGCAACGAGACGGGAAACGGCGTCGTACTGAGATCCCACGCGACGGCCAACCGTGCTCCCGAGATCAACCGACGTGTCAAAGAGATTGGTTTTGTCGACGATTCGCCGCGCGATCGTCAGGTCGTTGTAATCCGGACTCAGATCCGCTGCGACCGCGTAGATGTCGTCTGCACTCGTCAACCGGGCCTGACCGTCTCCAAGAACCACCTCAGGCGGCGCAAACGTCACCAGCGCAGGACGAAGCACTCCAAGCCCACGCGCGATCAACCGAGCATCGTCGTCGATATATGCGTCACTGAACTCGCCATTCCTCAACAGCTGGCTAATCGCGTCGACCGCAGCGGCATAATGCAGAGGCCGACTCTCCTCCAACTGGTTCATGTCAGCGAACTTGTCGAGGACACCACGCGCGGCTGCGATGTTCGGATCGGCAGGCGCAGCCTCCGGCATGTGCAACTGCCCCGGCGGCGCTACCTCGTCATCGACCACCAGATCAAGCTTCTGCCCTTGATTATCGACCACGACCACCGAGTACCGGAAATCCGCATCACTCAGACCAGCTGGCAATTGCCCCATCGCCGGCACGTGCCACGCCCGAATTCCCGCACCACCCTCCAAACCGCTCTCGGGCCACCGCACCACCAGCGCCTCAGCCGCAACCCGACCCTCCGTAAACGCATGCATCACCGTCGCATCCAGCACCTCCCGTACATCCTGCTGCGGCGGAACCACCTCCAACGACCCCGGCATCACCCCGCCATCAAACGACGCCCCCCGACCAGTCAACGCCCCCGCAAACCCGTCCCATGCCGCAGACCCACCCTCCAACGCCCCCCACGCCAAACCCGCCGCCACAGCCCCCAACAACGACTCGGCAGAACCAGCAGCCCCCTGCAACTGCGGCGTCTGCTCCACCACCCGCAACGCAAACCGCCGACCCTCCAACACATAACCCACAAACCGATCCACCGCCTCCCGAACATCACCGGGCAGACGGGCAAAAACACCCTCCACCTCCGCGTCCATCCGCCCATGCGCCAACGCCACAGACTCAGCCGTACGCTCCGCGACAAACGCGCCCTCCTCCGCCGCATCCAACCCAGCCACCAAGGCCACCACACGCTCCGGCGACCACACCAACCCACCAAATCCCGCACCAAAACCAGACCCCGCACCCTCATCACCGCGCTGCCGCTTCGCCGGAGAACCCACCTGAGGACCGACCTGCTCCACAGCACGCTGCCGCTTACGCCGCCCCTTCCTAGAAACCCCACTCGCCACCGACCGCTCGCCGCTTTCCGACGCCGCACCGAGCTCCTCCGCGGCCGCCGCCAGCGACGCCCAATCCTTACCCCCCGAAACAACAGCCCTCAACAACGACTCGACGTCACCGGCGGCGGCGAAGCCACCAAGCTCTTGCTTTTGCAGCGCAATCTTCTGTGCCAACGAGCCACTCACCGATGCCTCGGCGACGAACCTGATGATCGCGCTCTGAACCACCGGGTCCAGGCCGCCCCAGACCTGAGGGTTCTCCCGGCTCAGCCGGTCATAGGCCCCGGCCACCTTCCGCTTCGCCTCGGCCAAAGCCGACCGCCGCTCGGACCCAGCCGACCGCCGCCCGGGCCCCGTCCTCCCCGTCCTCAAAGCCGACGTCAAGTGGCGCAGCTCGTCCTGGTCCAGAGCGCTGACCACCTCCCGCAATCCCGCAGGCAAGGAACCCGCAGCCTTCTGACCTTCGGCGGATCCCGGCTGCGGCATCTGCGACGACCCACCCGGAACCGCCCCCTGCGGGAGAGCCCCGGCGACCAGGTCCAGCAAGGTTGCGGCAACCTCCCTGGATTTTTTGAAATCCCCCAGGTCGGTGGCCCATCCGTCGGCGTTGCCCCACGACCCGCTGGCGCGGAATGCCTCGGTCTTCGCCATCACCCGCAACGCCACCGGATTCATCGCCAGCACATGCGCGACGAACGTCTTCACAACCTCCTGCTCGCGCGACTGCAGCCGCCCCAATGCCTCCGGCGCCTCCTTCTCGGACGCCTCAACCACCGCAAGCTTGGCTTTGGCCAGATGCCATGCCGCAGCTTCCCGCTTCTCGTCGTGTACTTCGCCCGTCGGCGGCAGAGCCCAACGCTCCACCTCAGCCGCATCACCAAGCTCCCGCGCAACCTTCTCCAACCGCTCGAACGTCAACCGCCCATCCGGCGTCTCGACACCACCGGCAACAACATTCCCTGACCCCTCAGCCACGTGCGCCAGCACCGCCAGCCACCCCACCAGCGGAACCCGGCTCTCACCCTCGTCGTTAACCAGGCCCGCCAGCTCCGATGTCCCGACCGCCTGCACCGCCAACGGCGTCTTCGCCACGATATGCTTGGCCACCGTCCTGAGAATGAGAACCTTCTCCGACATCTCGCTCAAAGCGGCCGGGACCAGCCCCCTGTCCACGGCTGACTTCCAAGACACGCCCATCCTCAACCCCACGCTGTAAAGGCGCCGGTCGTTCGCCACGTCCTCCTGCAGGGACGACGACCGCAGCTCCGCCTCACGCACCTCAAGTGCACCCGCCAGGGACTCCAACCCACCAGGCGTCGTCAACTCCAACCGCCGCACGACCGACTCTGGCTGGCGGTCCAGCGACGCAGAATCACCAACCCCAGCACCCAGCAACCTGTCACCACGGTCGCTGTCGCCTTCAAGGCCACGGAGCGGCGAAATGCCGGTGACCGCACTACCGTCGTCGGCGGCATTGGACTCGGCTTCCTGCCCCTGAGCGGAAACCGTCATTTCTTGGCCGGCCGGTTCCCACTGACTCACGACCTCGTCGACCACGGCGACGCGCTCTTCGTCATCCATCTCCAGGACCCGCGCCGCAGCGTCGTACTCGTCTGGGGTGAGCCAACCCGGCAACAGCCCGTGCAGTGCCCCCGAAACCAATGTGTCGTCCAGCGGCAACCCCGACGCGCCGTCCAGCGCCTGTTCCTGCGTCTGTGACGATCCCGCTTCCAGCGTCTGTGACGATGCCCCCGCGGCGGGCTGCTCAGCTACCAAACCAGCCAGGATCTCGTTGAACACCACCTCAGCGGCCTCGCCCCGATTAGCCCGAAGCCACACCACCCGCGCCACACCCTCAAAAACCTCCCCATCCTCACCCGCCAAAGCCCGAGAGGCGTCCAACCCGCCCGGCGGACCCAACTCGCCCCAAATCCCACTCCACGCCTCACCACTGCCCGGCGCCTCCAACACCGACACCGCCGACAGCACCCGCGCCCTGTCCCACACACCCCCCGTCCACGAATCCCCCGCCGCCTCATCACCGCGCTGCCGCTTCGCCGAAGAACCCACCTGAGGACCGGCCTGCTCCACAGCAGCACGCTGCCGCTTACGCCCGCCGCTTTCCGGCGCGAGCTCCTTCGCGGCCGCCGCCAGCGACGTCCAATCCTTACCCCCCGAAACAACAGCCCCCAACAACGACTCGACGTCACCGGCGGCGGCGAAGCCACCAAGCTCTTGCGTTCGCAGCGCAATCTTCTGCGCCAACGAGCCACTCACCGATGCCTCGACGACGAACCTGATGATCGCGCTCTGAACCACCGGGTCCAGGCCGCCCCAGACCCGATGGTCCTCCAGGCTCAGCTCGTCATAGGCCCCGGCCACCTTCCGCTTCGCCTCGGCCAAAGCCGACCGCCGCTCGGCCAAAGCCGACCGCCGCTCGAGCCCCGACCTCCCCGTCCTCAAAGCCGACTGCAAGTGGCGCAGCTCGTCCTGGTCCAGAGCGCTGACCACCTCCCGCAATCCCGCAGGCAAAGGACCCGCAGCCTTCTGGCCTTCGGCGGATCCCGGCTGCGGCATCTGCGACAATCCACCCGGAACCGCCCGCTGCGGGAGAGCCCCGGCGACCAGGTTCAGCAAGGTTGCGGCAACCTCCCTGGATTTTTTGAACTTTCCCAGGTCGGGGACCCGTCCGTCGGTGTTGCCCCACGACTCGTCGGCGTGGAATGCCTCGGTCTTCGCCATCACCCGCAACGCCACCGGTTTCAACGCCAGCACATGCGCGACGAACGTCTTCACAACCTCCTGCTCGCGCGACTGCAGCCGCCCTAATGCCTCCGACGCCTCCTTCTTGGACGCCTCAAACACCGCAAGCTTGGCTTTGGCCAGATGCCATGCCGCAGCTTCCCGCTTCGCTTCCCGCTTCGTCGCAGCTTCCCGCTTCGTCTCGTCGTGTACTTCGCCCGTCGGCGGCAGAGCCCAATGCTCCACCTCAGCCGCATCACCAAGCTGCCGCGCAACCTTCTCCAACCGCTCGAACGTCAACCGCCCATCCGGCGTCTCGACACCACCGGCAACAACATTCCCTGACCCCTCAGCCACGTGCGCCAGCACCGCCAGCCACCCCACCAGCGGAACCCGGCTCTCACCCCCGTTGTTAACCAGGCCCGCCAGCTCCGATGTCCCGACCGCCTGCACAGCCAACGGCGTCTTCGCCACGATATGCTTGGCCACCGTCTTGACATCCTGCGGAGACACCCCGCTCAAAGCGTCCGGGACCAGCCCCCTGTCCACGGCTGACTTCCAAGCCGGGCCCATCCCCGTCCCCGCGCTGGTAAGGCGCTGGTCGTTCGCCATGTCCTCCTCCAGCGACGACGACTTCAGCTCCGCCTCACGCAGCTCAAGTGCACCCGCCAGGGACTCCAACCCACCAGGCGTCGTCAACTCCAACCGCCGCACGACCGACTCGGACTGGCGGTCCAGCGACGCAGAATCACCAACCCCAGCACCCAGCAACCTGTCACCACGGTCGCTGTCGCCTTCAAGT
This sequence comes from Saccharopolyspora sp. NPDC045941, assembly GCF_056431445.1. Taxonomy (NCBI): domain Bacteria; kingdom Bacillati; phylum Actinomycetota; class Actinomycetes; order Pseudonocardiales; family Pseudonocardiaceae; genus Saccharopolyspora; species Saccharopolyspora sp. NPDC045941. The sequence continues at coordinate 110,756 of NZ_JBWKKU010000011.1, read as the reverse complement.
TCTTGTCCCGCACCGGCCGTCGACTCCCCGCGCCCGGAACCCGGTGCCTGCGCAGTAGCAACCCGCGGCCGCCCGACAACCTCCTTGCCCTTATCACCCGACACATCCCCCGAGTCGCCGGAAAACTCGGAGCCGTCAGCGTCCCCGAAGCCCTCGGAGACGTCGTCGTCAGAGAACGTCGGGACGTCGTCCCGGACAGGACCGGTGGAGCTTTCCCCCGGTTCTTCTTCGGCCCACCTCAGGCGCCGACTCGGCGCGTCACGCAGCACTTGCGGCGCGCCACCATCACCGTCGCTGTCCCGCGCGCCGACCCGCCCGTCACCCACCGGCACAGCACCCTGCGACCGCACCGGCAACACCGTCGACGCCGGGGACGCGCTTTCCGGCGCCGACGAGTTCCGAGCAACGACTTCCAGCGCCGACAAAGCAACGGCGACGCCATCGGACTCCACATCGGGGTCCCAGCCAAGTTCTTCAAGCCGCGGCGTAGCCCGCACGATCTGCAGCGCTTCCGGCACACCCGCCAATGCCTCGGCGACGAGCCTGTTGACCGCACGCTGAACCACCGGATCCAACGCATTCAGAGCACCAAGGTCGTCATCGCTCAACTCGCCGTACGCGACCCACACCAATTCCTTCGCCGTCCGCAGCTGCTCGGCGCGATCCAGCCATTTCCGTACCGATATGTCTCGCTCGGCCGTGCGAAGCTGATCCACCGCACGAACCAGCCACTCGGCGCTCAACGGCACCACATCCCGCTGGTCGGCCGCTGCGCCCCGGGAAACCTCTTGCCCGGGCACCACAGGCTCAGCAGACACCAAGGTCGCGAAGACCTTCATCACATCGACAGCAGTTGATGAAGTGGACCACCTTTCGGGCACAGGCCCCCAGGAGTCGGCGTCGCGGAACGCCCCGGTCTTCGCCAGCATCAGCAAAGCCAACGGGTTACCCGCCAGCACATGAGCAGTGATGACCTCGACCGCGTCCCGCTTTACCGACGGCAGCCTCTTCAAAATCTTCGATGTCTCAGCATCCGACGTTTTCGCCCAGAAGGCCTTCGCCGCGACTTGGCCACGTTTCAGCCACTCAGCGTTCCACTCCCGACCGCGCTCGGTCAGCGGGTGAGCCGCGTCCAGCACATCCCAGCGATCGCTATCAGTCTCACGAACAAGAAGATTCGCCGCATCCTCCAGCCCAGCGACCGTAATGGCCGGCAACGCATCCCAAGCAAGAACACGCTCCTGCCCACCCTGATCACCCGGCTCGTTCGCCGCCCGCTGGTACCCCTCCCGCACGACATGCGTCAACACAGGCACCAACCCACGAAAAAGAACCCGTGACGAGCCCTCATGCACCAGCCCAGCCAGCTCAGGCGTCCCCCTCAACAACGCCAGCGCCGGCTGCGAGTCCGCGTGCGCTCGCTTGGCAATCTCCACAAGATTGCCCCAGTCCCTGGGGTACTCCTTGCGGAAAGCCGCCGCCGCCGGGCTGATGTACCCGAAATTATTCTTGTTGATCAGACGGTTCGCGATACCCAGCCCGTTGAAATACGGCCACTTCTCGGCCGCGGAGAGCCGCGCCAGCCATCCGGCCTCGTCAGAGCTGACCTGGGCCAGCTGCGCCTCCAACGCCGCACCCGTCCACCCCGCCATCACGGGCATCACGGGGGCAACGTGCCCAGGGTCGATCCGGCGCCCCCCAGCATCGAGCCCGTACACCCAATAATCGGAACCGGGATCACCGAGCGCATCCGGAAGCACACCACTCAGCGCCTCCCATCCGCGCACATGCACCGCCTGGCCCTGCCCACCACTCGGGTGCCACACCACCAGAAACTCGGTCGTGGACGGCTCCTCCGCATTCCGTGCGAGATCCCCCAACCGAACCCGGACATCAGCGACCATGCCCAACGACGCCAGTTCCGGAACGCGATGCGACCTCAGCCGCGAACGGTCCAACGCGCCGGAGAACGACTCCCACGCCTCAACTCCACCCGCCAGCTCCCCCCACTGCCGAACCTGCCGCACATTGTCCGCGATTTCCTGCACCAACTCCTCCGCAGAACCCCAGCCCAGATTACGAAGCTGAGGTGTCGCGTAGAGCACCTCAAGCGCCAACGGCCGACCGGCCAGCGCATAGGCGACGATCCTGCCGACAGCACCCCGATCCACCTCATCCAGACCAACCAGGAGATGCGCCTCCGTCATCCAGCCAAAGACGCCAGCCACCTCGGCCTGTGCCTGCTGCAGACGCACGACATGCTCGCGATCGGTCCCCCGCCGCCGCTGCCCCTCGAGGAACGCCGACTCGGCCGCATCAAAGCGATCCGCCACCGTTCGCAAACCCTCCGGCGTGAACCTCACCGGCCAGGCCGGCACCCGTGCGGCCACAACACCCAACAGATCCACGACGGAATCCAGATCAACACCGGCGAACTCCGGCAAATACATCGCCGCCGGCGTCTCAGCCAGCACGTGCGCAACAATCCTGAACGCAGCATCCCGATACGCCGACCCAGCCTCAGCCAGCCGATGCACCGCATCACTCAACTCCCGGCCATCGAAAACCTGCCGCACGTCAGCCAACGCCGAGCCCAACCGCTCCGCAGACAACGACAAGTCACGCGCCCGAACCTCATCCAGCGCATACGCCGCATCCAGCAACCCCCGCGGCGTCCACTCCACCGAAACAGCCGTGGCGTCCCCTGACCTCACATCACCGCCACTGGTGCCGTCAGCGTTGAACGCCTCCCCCACGTCGCTAGACCCCGCGTCGTCTGGCCCTGCACCAAACAGCAACCCGTCACCACCGTCGCCTTCAAGGGTGCCCGGACTACCGTCGCTGTCGCCTCCAAGGGTGCCCGGACTACCGTCGGCAGTGAACTCGGCTTCCTGGCCCTGAACGGAAACCGTCATTTCTTGGCCGGCGGCCAGTTCCCACTGGCTCACGACCTCGTTGACCACGGCGACGCGCTCTTCGTCATTCATCTCCAGGGCCCGAGCCGCAGCGTCGCGCTCGTCTGGGGTGAGCCAATCCGGCAACAGCCCGCGCCGTGCCCCCGAAACCAATGTGTCGTCCAGCGGCAACCCGGACGCGCCGTCCAGCGCCTGTTCCTGCGTCTGTGACGATCCCGCTTCCAGCGTCTGTGACGATCCCGCTTCCAGCGTCTGTGACGATGCCCCCGCGGCGGGCTGCTCAGCTACCAAACCAGCCAGGATCTCGTTGAACACCACCTCAGCGGCCTCGCCCCGATTAGCCCGAAGCCACACCACCCGCGCCACACCCTCAAAAACCTCCCCATCCTCACCCGCCAAAGCCCGAGAGGCGTCCAACCCGCCCGGCGGACCCAACTCGCCCCAAATCCCACTCCACGCCTCACCACTGCCCGGCGCCTCCAGCACCGACACCGCCGACAGCACCCGCGCCCTGTCCCACACACCCCCCACCCACGAATCCCCCGCCTCCTCCAGCTCCACCCCACCCTGACCCGGAACGAACACCGTCCCCCACCAGCGGTCACCCTCAACCCGACCCGAACCGGGTTGCAGGACCGCGTTCAACTGCTCCCTGATCCGCCTCATGGCCGAGGCGTCCGCGAAATCATCAAGCTCCAACCGCGTACCCGGCTGGGCTGTCAGCGCACGCATCACATCGAACTCATCGCGCTTCAACCACCCCCACCGGCCAGCCGTCTTCATCAACAACCCCTCAGCCCGCGGCGAATGCTCGCGCGGCCACACCCTATTCACCAGACCTTCGACCGCGGACGGAGCAACCAGCCGATCCCCTTCCGCACCGGTCGTCGTATACCACCACGAACTCTCACCGCCACCGTTTTTTCCGGGCGTGTGCGAAACAATGATCCCGGCACCGTGCCGCCTCAACACCTTGTTGACTTTCGAGATTCTTACATCAACAGCATGATCTTTGACACTGGAGTTCGGATCCCAGATACTCTTCCGAAGCTCATCACGGAAGAACTTCTCCCCCGGCGCCTGCGCGAAGAAATGCAGCATCTTCAACGAGCCTGCTTCTAATAATTTACCCCAATCGGCAGCGGTGAACCGGTGCCCCGTTCGACTATCGATATCGGCCACCGGCATCTTGGGCACATACAGATAGGCCGTCTCGTCACCACGTGTCTCGGTAACAATCCAGCCGCTCGACTCCTCGAAACTTCCGCCACCCAAATCTTTCAGGACCGCAGCGTTCAAGAATTCGAAAGTTCTCCGGTGAAAGGGATTGTCTAGCGACTGTTTCGGCCACGCCACTTGCCGCAGAATGCGCGCAGGAATGGGGCGGCCCGGATTCGCCTTATAGAACGCCAGCAACCTATCCTCCGGCGTCGCGTCAGACGCGAGGGGAACCTGCTTGAACGACGCCAACTGCAGCTTGCTCTCCTCGGCACGCCGTTCGCCGAGCGCCCCCGTCGGCTTCATCCCCCACTTCTTCCGCGCCTGCTGCTGCGCGGAGTTGTTCGTTTTACCGAGCTTCGGTTGATCCAACTTGGTCAGCGTCGCCGCATGCCCGGCCTGCTCCAGCCCCAACCGTAGGGTCCAGCCATCGAGCGCGACCAGGTCCCCCACCCCTGCATCGGCGCCGACCGAGTTCAGTTCCGCCACTATCCTCGTCGACGACTCGTCCACCTGCCGCGGCAGGTCCTTTTGCAGGGCCGACAACAACTGCCCCGCACCGTCGCTCAACCACGCCCGCCAGTGGTCACCCACCAGCAGCTCCCACCCATCCCACCGGCGTTCGGGCCGCAACGATGTGCGACCGACGTCCGGGATCTCGGCCATCGACAACAACCGATCCCCCTCCTCGTCAGTCGACGCATATACGAACCCCGTAACCTCTTCGCCGTCATTGATGGGAAAGATGTAACCCGCACTATTCGCCAGCAACAACCCATTGATCTCACTGACAATCTTCGTGGAAAGAATTGCCGTCTTTCGACCACGCAGCGCATCGAACTCCGCCGTCGAAATGAAGCGCCGAGGCGCCTTGACGAACCCCGCCAACAAGTTGAGCTCAGGCCCGCCCAGCGCACCGCTCCAGTTCAACCGACGCGGTCGATCCCCCGCCAAACCCCCACCATCCGATGCCACCGCATTCGATACCGCAGCATTCGGAACGAACATGTACTTCCCAGCCCTGGACACGACCCACCCCGCCGCGCCAGAACCCGAACCAAGACTCTCCCGCGCAGAAGACAGAACCTTCGCGAACGATTTCCGATCCAACCCCTGCGACTCAAAACCAGCCGCCTTGACACCTTCATGAGCCCGGTCCAACCACTTTTCCGGCTCCAACAGCACATTCGGCTTATCCCGGAACGCGGCGGCTAACACATCCTCCCAAGTCTGCGAACCCTTACCCCGCAGCGACTCCGACGTCCGACCACCAGCCTGCGCCTCGTCAGCCTCAGGTTGTTCGTTTCCAGGGCGTTGTGCCGCCGGGTCCAGTTGTGCTGGCGCGGCGGAGGGCTGAAAGTCACGCGCCCGAACCTCATCCAGCGCATACGCCGCATCCAGCAACCCCCGCGGCGTCCACTCCACCGAAACAGCCGCGGTATCCCCTGACCTCGCGTCACCGCCACTGATGCCGCTGAACGCCTCGCCCGCGTCGCTTGACCCGGCACCAAACGGCCCGCCGACCGACTCGGGCTGGCGGTCCAGCAACGCAGAATCACCAACCCCAGCACCCAGCAACCTGTCACCACCGTCGCTGTCGCCTTCAAGGCCACGGAGCGGCGAAATGCCGGTGACCGCACTACCGTCGTCGGCGGCATTGGACTCGGCTTCCTGGCCCTGAACGGAAACCGTCATTTCTTGGCCGGCCAGTTCCCACTGACTCACGACCTCGTCGGCGCGCTCTTCGCCATTCATCTCCAGGACCCGCGCCGCAGCGTCGTACTCGGCTGGGGAAAGCCAATCCGGCGACAGCCCGCGCAGTGCCCTCGGAACCAATGCGTCGTCCACCGGCGGCAACCCGGACCCGCCATCCAGCACCTGTTCCTGCATCTGTGACGATCCCGCTTCCAGCGCCTGTGACGGTCCCCCCTCATCACCGCGCTGCCGCTTCGCCGGAGAACCCACCTGAGGACCGACCTGCTCCACAGCACGCTGCCGCTTACGCCCGCCGCTTTCCGGCGCGAGCTCCTCCGCGGCCGCCGCCAGCGACGCCCAATCCACACCCCCCGAAACAACAGCCCCCAACAACGACTCGACGTCACCGGCGGCGGCGAAGCCACCAAGCTCTTGCGTTCGCAGCGCAATCTTCTGCGCCAACGAGCCACTCACCGATGCCTCGGCGACGAACCTGATGATCGCGCTCTGAACCACCGGGTCCAGGCCGCCCCAGACCCGACGGTCCTCCAGGCTCAGCCGGTCATAGGCCCCGGCCACCTTCCGCTTCGCCTCGGCCAAAGCCGACCGCCGCTCGGAAGCCGACCACAGCTCGGACCTAACCGACCCCCTCGCCTTCAAAGCCGACTGCAAGTGGCGCAGCTCGTCCTGGTCCAGAGCGCTGACCACCTCCCGCAATCCCGCAGGCAAAGGCCCCGCAGCCTTCTGACCTTCGGCGGATCCCGGCTGCGGCATCTGCGACGACCCACCCGGAACCGCCCCCTGCAAGAGAGCCCCGGCGACCAGGTCCAGCAAGGTTGCGGCAACCTCCCTGGATTTTTTGAAAAGTGCCAGGTGGAAGGCCCATCCGTCGGTGTTGCCCCACGACTCGGCGGCGCGGAACGCCTCGGTCTTCGCCATCACCCGCAACGCCATCGGTTTCATCGCCAGCACATGCGCGACGAACGTCTTCACAACCTCCTGCTCGCGCGACTGCAGCCGCCCCAATGCCTCCGACGCCTCCCTCTTGGACGCCTCAACCACCGCAAGCTTGGCTTTGGCCAGCTGCCACGCCGCAGCTTCCCGCTTCTCGTCGTGTACTTCGCCCGTCGGCGGCAAAGCCCAACGCTCCACCTCAGCCGCATCACCAAACTCCCCCGCAACCTCCTCCAACCGCTCGAACGTCAACCGCCCATCCGGCGTCCCGACACCACCGGCAACACTCCCTGACCCCTCAGCCACGTGCGCCAGCACCGCCAGCCACCCCGCCAGCGGAACCCGGCTCTCACCCTCGTCGTTAACCAGGCCCGCCAGCTCCGATGTCCCGACCGCCTGCACCGCCAACGGCGTCTTCGCCACGATATGCTTGGCCACCGTCCTGAGAATGAGAACCTTCTCCGACATCTCGCTCAAAGCGGCCGGGACCAGCCCCCTGTCCACGGCTGACTTCCAAGCCGGGCCCATCCCCGACCCCACGCGGAAAAGGCGCTGGTCGTTCGCCACGTCCTCCCCCAGCGACGACCGCGGCAGCTCCGCCTCGATCCGCTCAAGTGCACCCGCCAGGGACTCCAACCCACCAGGCGTCGTCAACTCCAACCGCCGCACATCCGCCATAGCCGGACCCTGCTCCGCAGCGACCCCCGGCCGGACAACCTCCTTGCCCTTATCACCCGGCACATCCCCCGAGTCGCCGGAAAACTCGGAGCCTTCCCCGAAGCCCCCGAAGCCCTCGGAGACGTCGTCGTCAGAGAACGTCGGGACGTCGTCCATCAGCACGTCGTCGCCCGGGTCGGGCACGGTGGCCCGGTCGCGGACAGGACCGGTGGAGCTTTCCCCCGGTTCCTCTTCGGCCTGCGACCGCACCGGCAACACCATCGACGCCGGGGACGCGCTTTCCGGCGAGTCCGACGAGTTCCGAGCAACGACTTCCAGCGCCGACAAAGCAACGGCGACGCCATCGGCCTCCACATTGGGGTCCCAGCCAAGTTCTTCAAGCCGCGGCGCAGCCCCCACGATCTGCACCGCTTCCGGCACACCCGCCAATGCCTCGGCGACGAGCCTGTTGACCGCACGCTGAACCACCGGATCCAACGCATTCAGAGCACCAAGGTCGTCATCGCTCAACTCGCCGTACGCGACCCACACCAATTCCTTCGCCGCCCGCAGCTGCTCGGCGCGATCCAGCCATTTCCGTACCGATATGTCTCGCTCGGCCGTGCGAAGCTGATCCACCGCACGAACCAGCCACTCGGCGCTCAACGGCACCACATCCCGCTGTTCGGCCGCTCCGCCCCGGGAAACCTCTTGCCCGGACACCACAGGCTCAGCAGACACCAAGGTCGCGAAGACCTTCATCACATCGACAGCAGTTGTTGAAGTGGACCACCTTTCGGGCACAGGCCCCCAGGAGTCGGCGTCGCGGAACGCCCCGGTCTTCGCCAGCATCAGCAAAGCCAACGGGTTGCCCGCCAGCACATGAGCAGTGATGACCTCGACCGCGTCCCGCTTCGCCGACGGCAGCCTCTTCAAAATCTTCGATGTCTCAGCATCCGGCGTTCTCTTCGCCCAGAAGTTCTTCGCCGCGGCTTGGCCACGTTTCAGCCACTCAGCGTTCCACTCCCGACCGCCCTCGGTCAGCGGGTGAGCCGCGTCCAGCACATCCCAGCGATCGCTATCAGTCTCACGAACAAGAAGATTCGCCGCATCCTCCAGCCCAGCGACCGTAATGACCGGCAACGCATCCCAAGCAAGAACACGCTCCTGCCCACCCTGATCACCCGACTCGTTCGCCGCCCGCTGATACCCCTCCCGCACGACATGCGCCAACACAGGCACCAACCCACGAAACAGAACCCGTGACGAGCCCTCATGCACCAGCCCAGCCAGCTCAGGCGTCCCCCTCAACAACGCCAGCGCCGACTGCGAGCCCGCGTACGCTCGCTTGGCAATCTCCACAAGATTGCCCCAGTCCCCGGGGTACTCCTCGCGGAAAGCCGCCGCCGCCGGGCTGATATACCCGAAATTCTTCGCGGTGATCAGACGGTTCGCGGCAACCAGCCTGTTGCCATACTCCCACTGCTCGGCCGCGGGGAGCCGCGCCCGCCGTTCGGCCTCGTCAGAGCTGACCCGGGCCAGCTGCGCCTCCAACGCCGCACCCCTCCACCCCGCCATCACGGGCACCACGGGGACGGAGGGCTGATGAGCCGCGTCGCCGGGGCCGGCGCCGCCCCTCAGCTTCTCCAGCTCCCTGCGCACCACCCACCCCGGATTCTCGGTGCGCAGAACGCGTCCGAGTTCAGCGGCGAACCGCTTCAGACGAGGCTCATTCCACCCGCGAGGGAGGTTCGCGCGCTGCTCGGCAACGAGGCGAGACACCGTGTTGAACGGGAAACCCCAGCCGACTTCACCGTCGAGATCGACCACATCAGGGTTAACCGGGGTGTCAAACAGGTTGGTTTCGCTGACGATTCGCTGCGCGGCCTTCAGGTCGTTGTAATGCGGCCTCAGATTCCTCGCCGCATCAAAGATCTGGGCTTCACTCGTCAACTTCTCCCGACCAGCGCCGCGGTCAACGGCAAACGGCTGATCAGACGCGGTCCTCGACTCAGCCCGGAGTGCCCCCAGCCCACGCGCGATCCTCGTGGCGATCTCGAGGACGGCATCGCGGTTCAGCTCGCGGTTGCCCAGCAGCGTGCTGATCTCGCCGATAGCGGCGACGTAATGCCTCCGTCGGCTCTCCAACTGGTCGACGTCGCTGACCTCGCTGAGCAGGTCGCGGGCGGTCTGGATCCGGTCCAGCAGGGGGCCGACCTCATCCGGGCCCGGCTGGGACCTGACGAACTCACCGACCTGCTCAGCAGTAACAGCGTCTTCCTCCACGCCCACCCGATCCGCAACCAGCGAACGAAGCACACGCGAGGCATGCAGCGCCGAACCCTCCCGGCCGCGTTCCAGCTCCCGTTCACCGGCGCCCTCCGTTACCTTCGGGGTGGGCGCCGGTTCGATGGCGTCCGGGCGGCCGGTGCTGGGGATGGGTGCCGCCGGCAGGTCCAGATCCTGGCGGATGTTCCTGGCGCGATCGAGCGCCGCGCCCTCGCCCCGGGTCACCAGGTCGAAGGCGATGACGTCGCGCAGATCGTTGCGCAGGCCGCGGCCGAGGTGCCGCGCTTGCTCCGAGCGAAGGTTCATCTCGCGCTTGGCGATCGCGTCGGCGCGTTCCCGCTGCGTGTGTTTGCCGACCTCGTCGCCGGGGTAGATCGCGTCGAGCAGGTTGCGCACCTGCTGCCCGCGCCAGTTGAGCTGGATGGCGTTGGTCAGCGCATCGCGCAGTCGCTGCTCGGTGAAGCCGGCGTCCTGGGCGAAGGTGTACGTGGCAGGCCGCAGGGCCGCCGGCAGGCCGGCGAGATAGCCGACCACCTGGTTCATGGTCACACCGGGCCCGATGTCCAGGTTGCGGCCCCTGGTCAGGTCGTCCTGAGGCAACGCGGGCCGCGCCGGCTCGTACGGCTGGCCCTCGCCATGCATGAACGCTCCGGTTCGCCCGGGAGTGCTGCCGACTACGACCCCCCTGGGCACCGCGACGGATTCCTGCCACAGCTGGCCCAGGTCGGTCATGCCGAGGCGCAGTGCGAGATCACCGGTCACCATGACGATGCTGTCGTCGTGCGCGTCCACCTGCGTCACACTGCGCTGGAGGCGGGTCTTCACCGACAGGAAGTACTGCCAGCTACCGCGGAATATGTACTTATCGTCGTTGTAGACGTTGTTCTTCGCCCAGTTCGTCGCCCCCCGATCAGACACGAAATGCGTGTCGTGCTCGGCGAGCACGTTGCCCTCCGGGATTACCCGGGCATTCGGGTTGATGCCACCCTCACCCTCCGCACGGACGCCCATTCCCTCGCCGCGCAACCCCGCCGCCGCGCCCACCGCCGTGGCCTCGGACTCGCCGAACCGTTTGCTGAACTGGTCGATCGTGGCCAGCGTCGCGCCCGCCTCCGGCGGCACCTTCTTCAGCAGCGTGAACTCGGCAGGAATGGGCTTGGCGTGGGCACTGACGTTCATCCGGCTCTTGCGGAAACCCCGTCGCACCACAACCTTCTCGGCCCCGTAGCGGTCCTTGCTGTGAGCCATGGCGTGCATACCGCCGCGTACCGTGCTGCCGCGCGAGAGCATGTCCAGCACGAGCCGGCCGGCACTGCCTTCCTCGGTGTAGCGCGACTCCTTGGCCGCCGCGTTCTCCAGGTCCGTTGCCGTGACCGCGCCCGGCGGCAGCGGAGCATTTCCCAGCTGAGCCTTCAACACCGACTCGAACGCCTTGGAGGTGTACTCGCCGATGGCCATGGTTTGGAGGCCGTCGCCGACCGCCAAGACGGGGCTCGCCCCGTCCGGCAGCGTGGCGTGGACGGTCACCGTGGGCCCTTGTGCCGGGCGCTGCAGCGCCGGAGCGAACCCGGCTTGTGGCGAAATCAGCCCCACCTTCCCGAGCACGGTCGCCGGCACCGACACCGCGGCGCTGCCCCCGCCCTCCGGCGGCGGCGACTTCTTCCGCAGCTTCACCGGACCCTGCGGCCGACCGTCCCGCAGCGGCAGCACGTCCTTGTCAACCACATGACCCAGCGTGACCGCCTTGAGCAAGAAGCTGGGCTTTTCGTGCCGCGAGAACTCCAGCGTGTACTTCACCTTCACGTCGGTGCGGGCGACGAGGCTTTGCGAGGTGCTGACGCCGCGCTCCTCCTTGTTGCTGCCGTCCAGGATGGTCACCTTCGTCTTCTCGCGAACCGCCACGAGTCCGGTGCTGGCCCCGCCGAACGTGTCCGTCCCCCCGCCTGGACGCGGTTCGGCGTGCGCGCCGCCGACCTGGGGACCGCCGCCGAACACCAGGGTCCTCGCCTTGGTCAGCGACGTGAGCACGATCGAGAAGGCGAGGGAGGCCATCGACGTCGGCATCACCGGGGAACGCCGCACCGGCGTCTCGTCCTCGTGGTCCGACCTTTCCGCGGAGATCCGCACGTTGACCACTTCGTGGAACCCGAACAGCCGCCGCCAGCCCTTGCTCGCCGGATTGACGATCGACAGCACCGCGCCCTGCTCCGTCGTCCTGCCGGCCAGGGCGTCGCTCAACGTGACATGCCCGTCCGGTTCAGCCAGCACTTCCTCGATCGGCTGCAGGATCTTGTCGCGGAACTCGGCATCGGTCACCTGCAGGAAATCGAGGGCCCGCTCGGCCTCGGCAAGGGGCTGCCGCCCGTGTACTTCGGACGACTCCACCACCGTCCCGTTGTGCGAACGGTAGTCTTCCGGGTTCTCCGGCAGCAGGGTCTGTACCGGGGACGCCTCGATCCAACGACGAACCGACGACTCCGACACCGACAGGTCGTGATCATCACGCAGCCGCTGCACGATCGTCGCGACCGTCACACCGGCGTCAATCCACTCCTTGATCCGAGCCCGATGAGGCTCGAGCTCCGCTTCCGCCGTCTCCTGGGCATCCGCCTGCTCCTGCCGGTGCTTCTCCAGCTCCTTGAGCAGCTCGGGCGGCACCTCCTCGCCGTCCGCCTCGTACAAGCTGATGGCGTCCTCCAGCGGCATCACTATCACCGCGGCGTTGGGCACCACCGAGACCGCCGGACCCCCTGGCAGCCGGCTGTTGATCAACCAGTTGACCGCGCGGCTGGACGTCTCGTAGGTCGTCTTCCGGTCGACGACGAAGACCGCCGTGGGACCGGAGTACGGGAGCACCTGCAACGGGCCCGGAGCCTTCAGCACGGTCTTTCCGAGGTTCAGGTTGTACAGCCCCAGCAGGTTGCCCAGCACCCGCCCAGCGCTGCCGGGCATAACGCTGATCAGCGACAGCAGGATCCGCACGCCCAGTTGGTATCCCCGAGAACGCGACCTGACCATCAGCGGCAACTGGCTGGCATAGCGGTACAACTCGGGGGAGTCCTTGGCGCTCTGCGCGCTCAGCAGCCGGTAGTTGCCGAACTCGCTGGTGTGGACTTTCTTGGTGAGCAGCCGCGACCACAGGCCGCCGGTCGCCAGCTCGGGCACCTCCTGCTTCCGGCCACTGAGCGCGAGGTCGGCGTCCACTCGATGAGCGCCGTAGCTATCGAACGTGTCGACCAGTCGGCCAACCGCGTCGCCGGATCCCTTGTGCGGAGGTGCCTCGTACCGGTACTCCGTCGTCGTCCCGTCGGGCAAGACCTCGGTGAAGGCCTTCAGCCCCTCGGGGCTCGACCACGTCTTGAACAGCCGTGGCGGCTTGTGCTGGGGCGCATCCGGCCGTCCACCGTCGGCGGGAACCAGCGAACGAGCACCCGACAGCTCCGCGGCAGCCCGGTCGGCGGGGCTGACCCGCACCGTCTGCGGGTACGCGAAGTTCCCCACCTTCTTGGGTTCGAGCCTGCGGAAGGTGACACCGTCCGGCAGCGACCCGAGATACGTCCGCTCCTCGACCTCACTGGCGGGCAACGGCTTGGCCGCCCAGGCGAGCTTGCTCTCCGGCACCGCCAGCAGGACCGCGTTTTCGATGCGCTCGCTGAATACTCCCTGCCGCGGCGACGGCACGGCTTGCGGCTCGGGCGGAAGCTTATTGCCGGACTCGTCCTTGCGCAGCACCTTCCGGAACGCCTTCGGCCTGGACAACGACCGCGAGCCCGGGGAACCGGACGCATCGCCGGGCTCCGCACGCTCCGTCTCATGTGGATACAGCGAGTCACCGGGCGTGAGGCCCGCCAGCTGCGCGTCAGCGGCCGTCGGCGCGGCCCGGCGACCACGCACGTCCGAGCCGATCATCGTGCCACCGGCCAGCAAACTCTGCGCCAAGTTCGGCAGCTGCCAGGAGGTGTGTACGCCCGCGACCCGCGCGTTCGCGTAGGCCTCGACGAGGTTCTCCGCGGTGTACCCACGTGCGTTCTCCGTCGCCCAGCCCTGCATGTTGGTGCGCCGCACGTTGAAACCGGCGCTGACGCCCATGCTCGGCATGTTCCAGGAGCTCGGCTTGCCCCTCAGGAACGAGAAGAGCCCGAAGACGAACCGCAAGAACCGGTTGGCAGAACTCACGCGGGCACGCAGGTTCAGGCGGTTGTCCTCCTTGGTCCTCGAGCGCTCGGACGACGGCTGGAAACTGTTGGGCACCTCCGCCTCGATGCGCACCGCGACCCGGTGTGCCCTGCCGTCGGCCTCCACCCAGCTGAACGCGAACTCACCGGCCGTCGCACTGCGCATCGCCTCGGTGGCCTTCGCCGCGGCAAGCTCGCCCCGGCCGGCGTCGGGGTGCCCGCCAAGGGCTTCCCACAAGGCGGCCTTGCCCTGTGGGCCAAGTGCAAATCTCTCGGAGACCATCTCGGCGAACTCGCGGACCTTCGGCTCGGGCACCTCCTTCACTTCTTCCGGCGCCACCAGGAAGGCGGGGGCACGGCGCTCGGGCGGCACCTCGATGTCCTTCGACTGCGTCAAATGGCGGGGAACAGGCAAGCCGGCACGGATGGCCACGTGCGCCGGCATCGCTACCCGGTGGCCACCCACCTCGTAGACCAGCCGGTCGTAGAGCGCCTTAACCTTGTTCTCCAGGTAGATCATCGAGAAGGGGCCGTTGTGGGTACCGAACCCGCCTTCCACGTTGAGCCCGCCCATTAGCCCGGTCACGAGCCCCAGCATCTCGCCGGCGGCCAAGCCGCCACCGGCGGCGAGCTCGACGCCTTCGAGCTGAGACGCGTTGAACTCGATCTTGTGCTCCTCGCCCCGACCCGCCGGGGTCGAGCCGACAAGGCGAACCCGCGCCCCGGCGGTGATCGCCTCGGTGATCCCCTTCGGTAGCCGAATGCCGTTCCCGGCGAGGCGGTCAACGACCTCCGGCGTCAGCTCGGCGGTGTCCTCATCCTCGGCTGCTTTGACCGGCGTAATGCTCGCCACGCGCAGGCCCGCATCCAGGATCGCCACCGCGGGTCGCCGCCCCTCGGCGCCGGACCCGACCCGGACGGTCATCGTTGCCGGGATGGCCGGGCGGCCGCCGTCACCCTCCATGACCAGGTTGATTTCGGTGTAGTCGAGATCATGGCGCGAGTCCACCGCCGGTCCGACCCACACCAGGGGACGGACGTACGCGTCGGAGTTAGAGATCGGCTCGATCGTCCCCAGCGGGATCCGCAAGACCGCCCTGGCCGATGCCTCCTGAGTGTCGAAGTCACGGTCCTCCGTGCCGCTCGACTTGACCGTGACGGGTGCCAGCTTGGACGGCACGGCACTACCCGGCGGCCGGTGCAGCTCGACCTGCACCGGGACCAGGATCCGGTCACCCGCGGCGGTCTGGATCGGCAGCTCCCGGTTGGTGAATGCCTCGGCGAGCTCGACCAGGCTCATCTCGCGGATCTGCGACTCGATGGCCGCACGGCCCTCTCCGCTGTGCTCGGCCACCGCGTCGACCAGCGACGAGACGCCCTTGAGGCTCTCGATGGTCAGCGTTGAACTCATGGCGAGCAACTGGAGCTCGGCTGCCTGCTCGACCATCGCAGCGGTGGCGTCGGCAACGGTCTGGTACTTCTCGATGGCCGCGTTCAGCGTCTCGTACTGCTCGCGCAACTCCGAGCCGAGGGCCTCGGCCTCGCCGTGCAGGAGCTCCGACTGGTCAGCCGCTGCGGCGATCCGGTTGTCCCGCTCGGTCATATCGTCGAGGTCCCGCGAGAGCAGCGACTCGGCTTCCCGTCGCTGCTCCCCGTCGAGACCAGGGGAGGTGAGCTTCTCGATAGCCTGCGCGGCTTCGGCGATCTTGGCACGGTAGGTCTGCGCGGCCTCGCGCGCGTCGGCTTCGACGCGGCTCGCCTCCTGGGACCTGGCGTGGACCCCGTCCACCAGGCGCTCGGCCTTGCCGCGGACGGTCTCGATCCGGTCGATGAGCTCGGCACGGGCTTCTCGCAGCTGTGCAAGCCCGGCGTCGGTCGCCTGCCACGAGAGGTGAGTGGCGGACACAACGTCCGAGGCTTCCCGCACGAGTCGCTCCGCCCGCTCCACCGCCGCCGCGGACCGGGCAAGACGCTCGTCCGAGTCCTGTCGTGGCGGCAGAGTGCCCGCAGGGGTCTGATCGATCTCACGAAGCAGGTCAGCGTGCCGGCCCCGCTCAACGTCCAGGTTGGCCGCCGCGTCGGTCAGCCGCTGCTGAGCCTGGTCCCAGGCCGTCCGAGTCGCACGCGCGCTGGCTTCCGCTGTGTCTTCGGCCCTGTCGAGCGACGCGGGGTCGATTTCTCGCAGGTCACCGTCGATCTCCGCGAACAGGTCGGCGGACCGGTCGGCCTCCGCCTTGACCTCCTCCACCCGGGCGCCGGTGACTTGCCGGCGATGCAACGGGGTGAAGCTACGGACGAGACCGCTGTCGTTGGCGATCCACCTGGCGGCCTGCACCACGGACATGTCGTTGGCCGCCGCCTCCGTCTCCACGACAGAGGCCACCGCCTCCGGATCCAGCTCGTGCAGTTCGAGCAGGTACGGGTCGAACAAGGCCTCCACCGCAGTCATGGTGCGGACCTCGACTGCAGGCCTCTCGCCGCTGGCGTGGATTTCGTCGCTGAGCACCTGGCGGGTGAACAGACGCCGATTCGGGCCAGGCTCACCGTCAGCGGATGAGGATGGCTCGGGCGCAGCGGTCTTGAAGGACCGGATGATGTTGTCCACCACAAACCACGAGCTGACGTTGTTGTCGCTCATCTCGACGATGCGGTCGGCCACCCGGATCACGTGGTCCGGGTCGAGGCCCTGTTCAAGCAGCCACTCCCGATCTTCCGCGGCGATCGACGGCCGGAAGTCCTGCGGAATGTCGACAAGCTCTGGCGCGTGCGCGAGCTCGCGGGCGAAGCGTGCGCGTGTCCACGCTTCGACGCCCATCACCAGCGCCATCAGCCGCGCGAAGCTAGTGTCCGGCCCGCTCCTGAGCTGGACCTGCTCAACGACCCGTTCCATGTCGTCGAGGTTGATGCTGTCCTCGTGGAGCAGCTGCATATCGACGGCTCGCAACACCTCGGCGTCGGTGTCCGAGCTGACCGAAGCCAGCGACGGCGCCTCCGCCAGGACCTCGTCGAACTGCGGCCGGTTCCCCCCGCCCAACCGGAGCTCCCGGGAGATGTTCTCCGCGATGCGCCCGACGGGCACCTCGCGGCCTTCCTGCTCCCAGACCGCCTGCACGACAGCGGCGACATCGGTGAACCCGAACTTGGCACCGAACAGTGCGGCGGTTCCGACATGCCACTCGACGATCCCGCGCAGCTCAGGATCGAGATCGGCCTCTGCCGGCGCTGCGGCGCGCACCTGCTCGAACTTCTCCCAGGTCCATTTCTCCGTGCCGAGCGCGCGGGCGACGTGCCTGGACAACGCTTCCGGTTCGACTACATCGGCGCTGGCGTCAATGGCGTTCTGCAGCGCCGTGGCCACGTCGTCCTGCGAATATCGGCGGCGGGCCAGCAGCGCCGGGCTGTGCTGATTCGCTGCCTCCCGCACGGCCGGATCGACCGCGTCACGGAGGAGGCGCTGCTCGCGGAACGCATCGAATTTCTTGCCCGACCACGGATCCGTTCTCGTTTCCACGGCCAGGTAGCCGGCGATTTGGTCCAGGCTGAGACGACCCTCGGCCTGGTGTTCGAGGTGATTGACCAGCCAGGCGATCTGTTCGGGGGCGTAACCGTTGCGGGCGAGTTCGACGCTGCTGAAGTACATGACCACCGAGCCGGGCATGACCTGCCCCGGCGACGCGCCAGCTTCGGCGCGAAGAGCGTCGACCATGCCCGGACTCAGCGGCTCGATGCCGAGCCGCCGCACCAACGCTGTGGCAACCACAGCTTCTTCGATGGTGTTCCCGCTGCTTGCCCTGATCGCCGCAGTCACCTGCGCGATGTCAAACACGTTGTAGCCATGCACCTGGGTGCGCAGGTAACTGCTGTTCGTGACGACGGCCGCGAATGCGGGGGCGGGATCGGCGCGCAAGCCGGCCGCCGCCAGCACGACATGCCGCGGCTCCCAGCGCAGAGCCGGCACGCTACCGATCTGGGCGGCCAAAGCCTCGCCCTCGCCGAGACTGGCCACACCGGGCCCGCCCGCCTGGTGCATCCGCCACGCGAGAACGTCGCGAGCCGCCTCCACCGGTGAACGGCTGAGCTGCTGGAAACCACTGATCCTCGGCAACGGATTGATCGACGACAACGCCAGATCCAGCGCCGGCTCCCGCAGCCGCGACACGTACTCGGGGTCGCCCAGTTTTTCCAGCGCCATCGACGCCACGTACCCCTCGACATCGAGGCGGTCCTGCGTCCACTCAAGCGCCATGCTGCCGCGGTCCGCGGCGATCTCGTCCGCCACCTGCAACCCGGCAGCCCAACCCCCGCTGCTCGTCGCGGTGGCGATCATCGTCCTGATAGCCCCGGCCAGCTCGTCGTCACGCTTGTCGGCATCACTGATCTCACCCGCGTCGAACGCCGCGGCGATCAGCTTGTCCGCGCTACGCAACGCTTCCTCGCTCGGGGGCTGCTGGATCGCGGCCTCCGCCTTCAGCCGCTCCTCCGGCCATGCCGCCCGCAGGTCAGACTCCGCGCCGAACCAGGCCCTCGCCTGCCTTATCGTCTCGTCGCCGGTCGCTGGGTCCATCCGGTCCGCAGCAACCAGCGGAGCCAACCACTCCCGCTGCGCGGGGCTCAACAACGGGGCCGACTCGGCCAGCACCCCCATCGCCTCCGCTACCAGGTCATCCCGACCGGGTAGCTCGCTCAGCGCGACTTCCGCTGCCTCCAACTCGGTGTCGATGGCTTCCCGAAGCTCGGCCAAGACTTCGTCCACCCGCAGGTCCGACTCCGGACCGAACCAGGCCCTCACCCGCTCTGTCGTCTCGTCGCCGGTCGCTGGGTCCATCCGGTCCGCAGCAACCAGCGGAGCCAACCACTCCCGCTGCGCGGGGCTCAACAACGGGGCCGACTCGGCCAGCACCCCCATCGCCTCCACTACCAGGTCATCCCGACCGGGTAGCTCGCTCAGCGCGACTTCCGCTGCCTCCAACTCGGTGTCGATGGCCTCCCGAAGCTCGGCCAACACGTCGTCCACCGTCTGCCGGACATTGGCCCGGCCCGGCGCGTTCTCTGGCGTGGTGGCACCGCCGCGGAGCCCAGGACGGAACCGGTGCTCGAGAGCCGATTCCGGACGCAACGTCCCCGAGATCTGGCTCAGGAGCACCGCGTTGGCGTGCCGCATCTCGACGCTCTCGGCGATCAAAGCGATGGCGGCCCGAGACTTCGCGTCATAGCTGCTGAGGTCGTGGTAGGCAGCGCCGTCGCCGACACCACGGATGTCGACCTCGTCAAAGATCCGTCGCGCCTCCTGCATGGCCGCCGCGTCGAACTCCATCGACTCTGCCAGCGTGGTCATGTCCTCGACGGTCTGCACCACCGCGCCCGAACTCGTGCGCATGGTGTCCAGACGGCTCCCGTCACGGCTCATGCCCATGCCGGCGACGACCGATTCGGCGTCCTGCGCGACCTGGACCCTGTCGCCCTCATTTCGCAGTAGCCACACGACAGCGCTGAGCGCCTCGGGATACCGCAGAGCGTCCCGCTTCAGCCGCTCGAAATCGCTTACGTCGCGCAGGATGTCGAGAGCTGCCGGTACCTCGGCATCGTCCGCGGTCGCCTGCGGTATCCGGCGCACCCGCGACGGTCGCTCAGACCCGCTCCCGGGGGATTCTGGTTGCAGGCTCTCGCGGCCTGCCGCGGGCGGCGATTCAAGCCGGGGCCGCTTCGCCAGCGGCCCCTGCGGCTCTGCGCCCGCCTGCTCACCGGACGGCCTGGGGGAGCCGGGATCGTCGACCTCCACCGCCGGGTGATCCGAAACCTGCGCAGCCGCGACATCCGGGTCAGGTTCCGTCGTCGCGACCGGCGGGCCGTCGTCCTGGAAAAGATCCGGATACTTCTGGCGAAGAACCCATTCCGGGTGGACCGAGCCCATGATGCGGCTAAGCCCTTCGGCATACCGGACCAGAGCCTCAGAATCCTTGCCCAGCTCCGCTTCGGCAGCGATGAGGGTGATGGCGGACTCGGCTTCGTCGACGATGTCGGGATCGGGATCGTCGGGATCACGCAGGTCGATCTCCTCGAACAGCCCCCGCGCGGCCTGCGCGATGCTGCTGTCGACCTCCAGCTCGTCGGCAGCCTCGAGGATGTCCTGGATCGAACGCAGCGTCCCGCTTCCACCTGTCACGGCGGGAGGTTCGCTCGGGTCAAGGGCTTCGATGATGTCCATCGCATCGTCAAGTACGACGGACTCGTCGGGCTCGTTCTTCAGCCGCCATGCGATGGCGTCCAACGCCAACCGGTGACTTTCCGGGTCTCGCTCGTTGGGGTCGCTCACCTCGTCCAGGATGCCGAGAGCCGCCTCGTAAACGTCGTCGTCCGGCTGCACCCGCGGTATCCGGCGCACCGGCCCCGCCGCCTCCGCCCCAGGCATCCCGAAGGATGCAGGAATGTCGAGGGCTTCGATTTCCTCCAGAGCATCGCTGATGCTGAGTCCCGCACCATCGCTGGGGAAAAGGGATGGCGCGAATGGCGGTGACGATACCGGCGGCGGGACAGGCGTCGAACGGGCGCTGTGCCACCTCTCCCGCAGTCGTCCCAGGGCGCCTTCGATGGCCTCCTCTCCGGACTGCCCGGGGTATCGCGCGGCAGGAGTCACGGCCGGTGGCGCGGCCTGCGCCGCGCTGGGGGGCGCTTCCCGTCCAGTGGTGGAGGTCTCGTCCGATGGCAGCTGCCTTGCCTCGCTCAGCACCTCGGCCAGAAACGCGCCGGGAACCAAGCGGTCGGGTGGCATCTGCACCCGATCCAATGCTCGACGCAGTTCCTGTTCGCTCACCTCGTACAGCCGGCCCCGGTTCGTGTCCGGCCATGACAACCGCTCGGCCGTCGGCCGCGCGGTACCGAGCTCACGTCCGATCGCCTGCGAGCTGTTGCGGATTTCCAGGATGCTGGCCGCGTCGATGCCGAGCTCGATGAGCTGTTGAGCAGCAAGCTGGACCAGCGGGGCTTTCAGGTGCAGGTTCGGCGGCTTGTTCTTGAGCTGCTCATCCAGCTTCACCGAGCGGAGCTCTGGTGGCAGGTCCAGGCCATTGCGGGCGACATCGGGCCTCCTGTACGGCCCGGTGAAATGGTGGACGCTGTCGACGATCGCCTGCGCCAGCTGCATCAGATCCTGCGCCAGCGGGCCCGAGATCTGGCGCAGGGCGCGCACCGGCATCGCAGCGGCCTTGCCCACGCTGACGACCCGCTGCGGGGTCCACGCCCGCGACGGCATCGCCCTCGACTTCGCCCCGGACGCGGCCCCGTCGCGCTCCTGCCGGCCGATTCCCAGGTCGCCGACCCACCGCTGGACCACCTCAGACGGTGTCCGCGCCGGATCCTTGCGCACCTCGTTGGCCGCGACGAACGTGAGGTTGCTGGCCGAGATGCCCTGCTCGAGCGCGCTGGGCCCGTCGACCGCTTGCCGCACCGCTTGCCGCACCTGCAGCCAGGTGTCCCAGGTCAGGCCCGAGCGTGCCTGTCGCAGGAGCTCCTCGTCGAAACGCCGCCGAGCGGGCGACGCGGCGGGTTTCGCCGCCTGCTCCGGTGCGGCTTGCCTGCTGCCGGGTTCGGTGAACAAGTCTGGCGGGAAGACCGATCCGTCAGACCGCTTGCCGACCACCAAGATCCTGCTCAGATCACCCAGCATGGCGGGATCGACCGGGTCTCCGTCGGCATGCAACACCGCCACGTTATTGGCATCGCCGGCCGCACCGCCCGGTTGGCGCGCCACGACGTAGGCGTCACGCGATTCGCCGTCCAGCACGATCGCGGTCGCGGCGCCGCCTTCGTCCGCACGCACCGCCTCGATGACGCCGTTCAACGTCCCGCCCATGACGACCGGCGCGGTCCACATGCTCTGGCCAAGCTGAGGCGGCTCATCGCCAGGCTCTGCTCGCTTCTTGCCGATCCGCGCGATGCGCGCCTGGCGGATCTCGTCCTCCCGCACCAAAGCGAGTTCGGCCGCGCC
The DNA here is from genome assembly GCF_056431445.1 of Saccharopolyspora sp. NPDC045941. Taxonomy (NCBI): domain Bacteria; kingdom Bacillati; phylum Actinomycetota; class Actinomycetes; order Pseudonocardiales; family Pseudonocardiaceae; genus Saccharopolyspora; species Saccharopolyspora sp. NPDC045941. The sequence continues at coordinate 88,869 of NZ_JBWKKU010000011.1, read as the reverse complement.
GGACTTCACGAACCGGCGAGCGTCGCCGTACCCGAACAGGCCAAAATGGGCAGGCTTCGGCAGCGCGCTCCGCAGCTCCTCGAACCTCGCCGCCCGATCCTCACTCACCGTGGCGACAGCCTGATCGCCAATGAGCGCCGAACCGTCCGCGTCCATCGCGATGGCGTGGACAAGCTTGTCGGCGCCAATGCGAGCATCGCTGCCGGTCATGTCGTACGACATGCCGTTGTGGTGCCGCTTGACGCGTACGTCGCTGTCACCCACGCGCTGCATGATAAGAGCCTGGTGCCCGGCAGTGTCTACCAGCACCGCGGTCGCACCCTCACCTCGCAGCCTGAGCAGGTCTCGGACCTGGGAGAAAGCACCCGGCCCCCGGCCGACCAGAGTGGGCTTCAGCGTCCATCGCTTGGCCGGATCGTCAGCTGGCAGGTCCCGGACGGCCGCCTGCACATCCTCCATCATCGTCAGGCTCAATGCCGACAGCAGGTCTGCGTCTTCGGTCGGCGGTATATTCGCGTACTCCTCGGCGAGCTGGGAAACCTGCTGGTCCGTCAATACGGCCCGACGGCCGAAGAGCAGCCCGCCGTCAAGCAGGTAGGCCACCCCGAACAGCCGCCCCGCACCATCCAGATCGCCAGGTCGCGCCGCCTGGCCGTCGTGCATGCCGAAAATATGGACGTCGTTGCCACGCCGCACCAGGACGAACCCCTTGCGCGTGTCCGGCGCGAACACCAGCGCCCGCACACCGTCGACGTTTGACCCGTACAGCAACTGTCCGACCCGTCTCATCGCCACCAGGCCGTCACCCAGATAAGCGAGCGGGTAATTGGGCATGCCTGGCCCGCCGGCCCGATCGTTGCGTCCCGGTCCCAACGCCTTTGCCTGGAAGACCAGCGCATTGTCGAACCCGGCGAACATGTCGCGGAATCCAGCCAACGTGTAATTCCGCGCCACGTCGGAGGACGGCCAGGATGCCGTGATCGCGTCGAACAGTGCTTGGTCTTCCTCCGCCAGCGACGGCCCAACGCCTGCCTCCGGCGGCGCGCCACCGGGGAGATTGTTCTGCTCTGCCCGCGCGCGGAGTCCGTCCGCGACCCACCGGGTACGGGTGTCGAGTCCGGCGCTGTGCACCTCGGCGAGCAGGATTCGGTCCACCAGGCCACGAACATCCTCGCCGAGCCGGCCGACGGCGTCCATGTCGAGGATGCGCTGCCGTTCCAGGTATCCCGCCAGCCGCGCTTTCTTGTCGTCCGAATGCGACTCCACCGTCGGCGTATCCGCCACCGCCGTACCCAACGTCTTGATGAAGGTTTCGACCTGCGGGTCGGCGCCCCCGGACCACAAGGCGTTGACGGAACCGTCCATGCTGAGCATGGGATCGGCGAATTCGAGGGGAATCTCCCGGATCTCCCGTACCCCGCCCGTGTCGTCGACTTCGGCGAGGGAGGTCGTATCGGTCCGGTCGGACCCATCGGAGACGGCCGAGACGATCGAAGCCGCATCGGACTCCTCGGCGAGCAGGGCCCGCTCGTCGGAGTACAGGTCATCGGGATCGTCCGAACGGGTCTTCTCGTCAACGACCTCCGCCGCGGTTTTCTCCTCGACGGTCTCCGCCGCGGTCTTCTCGCCGCGGGTCTCCGCCGCGGTCTTCTCCTCTTTCTCCGCAAGCTTCTCCGCCGCGGTTTTCTCGCCGAGGTTCTCTGGCGCGGTCTTCTCGCCGCGGGTCGCCGGCAGATCCTTCCCACCCCAGCGACCAAACCAGTCCCGCGGGTTCCACGAACCCGGATCAGGCCGCACATCCAGCAGTTCGGCCACCAACAACGCGATCTTGGGCGCCCCGCCATCCCGCCGAGGCTGACGAAGCAGCAACTCATACAAACCCAGCAACGTTTCCGGCCCGTACCTACCCGTCAACGCCAACTGATCAACCCGGCCCTGCAGGATCGTGTTCAACCACACGAACGACGTGACCCCGGCGCCGGCCAACCGCAGATCCTTCTTCGGCTTACCCGCATACGCCCGCAACTTCGCCGGCAACGCCTCCGGATCCCCCAACAACCCCGCATACGCCCGCAAATCCGGATCAGCAGCAACCAGCATCGCCAACAACTCACGCCGCGACCCCGGCTTCGAACCCGACCCGGACCCCACACCCGGCCCCGACCCGCGACCACCACCAATCTTCTCCACCCGCGACGACGACTCCACCACCCGCGACGAGTCAGCACCATCGCCGACACCCGCGGCCGCCGTCACCTCCCGCACCCCACCAGAACCCGAACCATCACCGACCCGGCCCGGCATCCCCGGACCCACCGTCCCAGCCCTCAGCGACGGCACACCGCGGCTCGACGACCCCGACCCCGGCCCACCAGACGTGCCCGACCCGCCAGCGGTCCCAGCCGACCCGGCGGACGTCCCACCAGACGTACCCGCACCCGGCCCCACCGGCGCAGAACCCGAGGGGGCCGCCGCTGAAGTGCCCCCGGTAGTACCCGTCGTGGCGGCCGCGGGGATACCCGAGCTAGCCGCCGCAGGAACCTGCGAAACCGGAGCGGTCGCCGGCGCCTGGCCAGACCCCTGCCCCGTCCCCGAACCAGAACCCGACCCGGTACTGGCGGCCGGGGCCTGGATCGGTGCCGGGGTCACGCCGTCGCGATCACCATCGGAGCCGACCGCGGCATGGGAAACGACCGGACCATCAACGTCCCCCGACACCGGCGCGCCGGTGTCATTGGCGGCCGGGACACCAGAAGGAATCCGCGCCGACGTCGACTCGCCACCACCGGACTCACCGGCCGACTCCCGACCACCGCCAGGCGTGCTGGCCGACCCACCGACCCGTTCGCCGCCAGGCGTGCTGGTCGACTCGCGATTACCGCCAGACTCACCGACCCGTTCGCCGCTGGGCTCAACCCCGCGTTCGCCGCCGGGCACGCTGGTCGACCCACCGACCCGCTCACCGCCAGGCTCACCGACCCGTTCGCCACCACCAGACTCACCGGTGAACCCGCGATGACCACCAAGCTCGTCACCGCGTTCGCCAACGCCGGTCGACCCACCGCGTTCGCCACCACCAGACTCACCGGTGAACCCGCGATCACCAGACTCACCAGCCGACTCCCGACCACCACCAGGCACGCCGGTCGACTCACCGACCCGCGCGCCACCAGGCACTTCGCCGCGTTCGCCGCCGGGCACGCCGGCGGGTTCAGACCCGGGCTCCCGCGCGCCATCGGGCTGACCCGCGGACTGACCGGCGGGTTCAGACCCGGGCTCCCGCGCGCCATCGGGCTGACCCGTGGACTGACCGGTGGATTCGGACCCGGGCTCCCGCACGCCATCGGGCTGACCCGTGGACTGACCGGCGGGTTCAGACCCGGGCTCCCGCACGCCATCGGGTTGACCCGTGGACTGACCGGCGGGGTCGGAGGTCGTGTTGGCCTGATTGTGGGTGACAACCTCGCCGGCGTTGGGTGCCGGCCCGGAGTCTGCCCCGTGGGGCTGGGACTGCGCGAAGCCGCCCAACCCGTCGTTCCCGGGGGTCCGGGCAGAGTGCGTAACAACCTCGCCAGGGCCGCGATCACCGGTGACGCCTGACTGCGGAACATCCGGCCCCGACGGGACCAGCCGATGACCTTCCGGCACCCGCTGCTGCCCGCTACCGGACTCTTCCCGGACGGCCTCGGATCGTCCCGGATCACCCGGCGTGGCCGGGACCTGGTCACCCGGCTGCCCCGGCCGCGACGCAACAGCACTTACCGGATCCACAACGGGCTTGGTGTCCGACTCGCCCTCGGCACCGACCCGTTCACCCGGCACACTCCGGCCACCAGAGGTTTCCCCACCCCCAGACACAGCACCAGAACCCTCGGGAACACTGATGTGGCGGGGCTCGCCCACCGAGGCGGGACTGTGCTCGTCGCCGGACTGGTGCTGGCCGTTGCCCGGCAACAGGGCATCCCGGCCCCCACGAGAACCACTGGAGTCGCCCTGACCGGTGGAGTGGGTGGAAATGGCCGGTGGGACGGTGGTTCCCCCGGTGAACGCCCCCAGCCCCGGCCCACCATCGCTGCTGCCACCGCCGGACTCGCTGCCAGCGTCGTCCGCGTCCTCGCCGCCGTAGCCGGACTCGCCGCTGCCACCGCCGGACTCGCTGCTGCCGCTGCTGAACTCGCTGCTCGCGTCGTCGGCGTCCGCCTCCTCGTCGCTGCCGTAGCCGCTGTCGGCATCCTCGTCGCCCGGGACGTGTTTGTTGGCCTCGTGTTCCAACGCCCGCCCGCCGAGACCTTCCCCCACTTTCTCCCCAGCGATCTCAGCCACCGCCGACGCCCCACCGGCGGTGAACGCCGCCGGGTTGAACACGAACTCGCCCTCCATGATCCCGACCGCCACCGTCTCGGTAGCCCCCTCATGCAGGCCCTCACCACCGATCCGCGCCCACGGGTTGTGAAACCACCCATCCACCGCGCCCGGCTCGCCGCCCGCACGCTTCACCCAATCCTTGATCGCACCCTTCAGCTTCGGCAACGCCCCCATCGCCCCGAACGACAACACCGACCCCACCGCAGCGATCACCGCGGCACTCTCGTAATGCTTCCCGTCATGCCCCTCGCGGGTGCCCTCCCCGATCTGGATCTGCTGACCCAGCCACACCACACCAAGCTGCTGCCCGAAACTCATCGCCAACATGCCCAGAATCTGCACCGGAACACGCGGCACACTCGCCATCCGCCGCGCCATCCACGTCACAGCCTTCTCCACAATCACCTTGTGCATGAACGCCTGCGACATAAACCACGTCTGAACACCCGGAACCCAAAACCACTGCACAAGAAACTCAAACTCAACCGCCAGCAACGCCAACTGAATCAACACCACCAGCTTAAGAAACTCCACCTCCATCGCGATCTGGTCCAACGCATCAGCCATCGCATCAAAATGATCGGCCGCCGCATCCAGATAATTCGACGAACCATCCACAAACGGCGCCATCCGCGCCACAAACGCCCGCTCCGACGCCCCCGCAAAACCCGACGACCGAATCCCCTCAACCGCCGCCCGCGCATCCACCCGCAACCGCCGCAACCGAGCCGCATGCGACCGCCACACCACCGCCAACTCCCGCACCTTATCCTCATTAACAGGCGGCGGCTCATCCCCCGTAAGCCACTTGGACAGCTGGCGCTCAAACTCACTGAACATGATCGCCATAACCGCCCCTTTTAGCTTACCTAACCCAGTACTCGTGCCAACAACTACGACGCGGCCGAACCGGCATCACCATCGGCTTCGTCCAGCTTAAATGCGGTGCCTCGCGCTCTTTCCCCGGCGTCCCCTATCGCATAGTCCAACCGATCCAAGAAATTCAGCGCGTACTCCTGACCGGGAACCACGGTCCCCAGCCAAATTTTGACGAAATCATTACCGCTGGCTCCCTTATAGCCTCCGGAGCCATCCCCAGCACCGTCGAAGACGTTGCCGTACGCACCGAGAGCGTTGGAGAAATCGCTCATGAGGTCCCGCGCTTCGTCAGCAACCCTCGAAATGTTGACCGCGCCGCCTGCCAGCGCGGAAGGATCTGCGGCGGTACGGTCACTCATTGAACGACTTCCACATCTTTTCGACGTCCGGGAACAGCGCTTCGATGTCCGGCTTGCCGGAGAACAGCTCCGGAATGTTCATGCCCTCCGGCGCCATCGCGGCCGCCAGCTCGGTGACGTTCTTATGCGCCTTCTCCTGCGCGCCGGTGACCGCCTCGACGATCGCCGCACCCAGCTCCTTCGGCGACAGATCGCGCCAGCGATCGCCGCGGAACACCACCTCGGTGAGCCGGCCCTGGCCGTCCACCGTGGCCTTGATCATCTTGTTCTTGGTGGTCGCAGACTCCCGGACAGCCTGCATGTCCTCGACCGCGCCGGAGATCTTCTCGCGCTGCTCGTTCAGCTCCGCGAGGAGCTTGGACACTTCCTCGTCGTAGTCCGGATCCATCGGACGCTCCCTTCTGCCGTTTACCCCGTCGACTTGGCGGACTCGGCGGAGTTCGAACCCTCTGCTGACTCCACGGCTTCGGGGGCCCCGGTGGTTCGCTTGGCCGGCTTGCCGGGCCCGGCGGAGTTCGAACCCTCTGCTGACTCCACGGCTTCGGGGGCCCCGGTGGTTCGCTTGGCCGGCTTGCCGGCCTTGCCCTTGCCGCTGGACGCCTTGGCCGGAGCGTGAACGTGGGTCGGGACCGGTGCGTCGTCCGTGACGCGGTGACCGCCATCGGGGCGACCGATGACCCCGTCGCCCGCTGCCAGGTGAGCGCCCCAGATCTCTTCGTCCTCGGACAGCCAGGTCTGGCGTTCCCGTTCGCGGTCACCGTTGCCGCCGCCACCGCCCATGCCGCCCATGCCACCCATACCGCCCATCGGCGGCATCATCGGCGGCATCATGGGCATACCGCTCCCGGCTTGGCGCTGGTCAGAACCGCCACCGCCGGCCCCATCACGGGAACCGCCGCCGAGGTCGCCGGACCAGTCGGACCACCCCTCGCCGCCAAAGCCCGAGCCGCCAGCGGTAGCGAAGTTCGCTCCCTCGCCGAAGGAAGACTGACCACCTCCAAGGCCACCGGCGCCTGGCAGGCCGGAGCCACCCCCACTTCCGGACGGGAGGTTGAGCTCCGCATGTCCCCCACCGTCCGAGGGCAAGCCCGAACCACCGTTGCCACCCTTCGGCAGATCCAGGTTCAAGCCGCCGCCATCGCGACTACCCGGGAACTCCGGCACGTTGGACTTCGGCGGATTGAACTGCGCAGTCGGATCCTCCGGCTCCCAGCCTTGCCCACGAGGACGATCCAGGTTCAAGCCGCCGTCATCCCGACTACCCGGGAACTCCGGCACGTTGGACTTCGGCGGATTGAACTGCGCAGTCGGATCCTCCGGCTCCCAGCCTTGCCCACGAGGACGATCCAGGTTCAAGCCGCCGTCATCCCGACTACCCGGGAACTCCGGCACGTTGGACTTCGGCGGATTGAACTGCGCAGTCGGATCCTCCGGCTCCCAGCCTTCCCCGCGAGGACGATCCACGCCGTCGAAGCCGCCCTCGCCGGGACGGCCACCACCGAATGGCGCGTTGAATCCCAAGCCCGGCGGCCGCCGGCCCGATCCAGGGTTCGCACCGCCACTGCCCGGAACCCCGCCGAACGGCGTCAGCGGTGTTCCGCCGGACCCTTGACCGTTCGGGTCCGAAACGAAGGGATCGAAGCCGCCCCCGCCAGGCTGGTTGAAGTTCAACCCGCCATTCGGATCAGACCCGCCGCCAGGCGCATTCAACCCAAACCCAGGACCACCAGACCCGCCACCAGGCTGGTCGAAATTCAACCCGCCATTCGCATCAGACCCGCCGCCAGGCGCATTCAACCCAAACCCAGGACCACCAGACCCGCCACCAGGCTGATTGAAATTCATCCCGCCATTCGGATCAGACCCGCCGCCAGGCGCATTCAACCCAGACCCAGGACCACCAGACCCGCCACCAGGCTGATTGAAGTTCAACCCGCCATTCGCGCCGGATCCACCGCCGCCAGGCGTATTCAACCCAAACCCAGGACCACCAGACCCGCCACCAGGCTGGTCGAAATTCAACCCACCGTTCGCGCCAGATCCACCGCCACCCTTGCCATCGGGGTTGAATTTCAGCTCGGGACCGTCACCGCCACCCTTACCGTCGGGGTTGAATTTCAGATCAGGACCGTCACCGCCACCCTTGCCGTCGGGGTTGAATTTCAGCTCGGGACCGTTGCCGCCACCTTTACCGTCGGGGTTGAATTTCAGCTCGGGACCGTTACCGCCACCCTTACCGTCGGGGTCGAATTTCAGATCAGGACCGTTACCGCCACCCTTGCCATCGGGACCGCCGCCCGCGGTGCCGATTGTCGGTGGCGTCTTGTCATACACGTCCTTAAACGGCGGGTTGGCGATGAGAAAGACCTCTTCCAACCGCGCGGCCGCTTTCCGGGCAGCTTCGTTCAGCGGCTGCAACTGGGCACGCACGGACTCACTGACAGCCTTGTTGATCCAGGCCCATCCCAGCTCGGATCGCAAGTCGGCTTTGAGGCTCGTAATACCTTCCGGCAACGGCGGAGGGGTCCAGGTGGTACCTGGTGCTGGCCCCTGCCCTACCCCATCTGGCGTATGAAGGGTTAGACCCTTACCTCCTGAACTGGTGCTGGAATCATACGACGCCAGCACGTAGTCGATGTACTCCAGACCCTCGGACTTACTTCCAAAATAGGGCAGGACGTAATTGGGGTCACCGGAGACGAGGCCGGATCCCGTAACATACGCCCAAACGTTCTTGACCACCAAGGTGAGTGCGTTCTCGATCGCGTTGACCAGTCCGCCACTCACACTGTCCCACGCCGTCCCCATCTCGTTGCCGAACAGGAGCAGTCCGGACGTCACGTCGGCGAGCCCTTCTGCCGGCGACGGGTTCCGGTGAGTAATCTGCTTGTACAGGTCATCCAACACGAAGTTGATCTGACGGACATGACCTTGGATGGCATAAGCCGCGCGGCCTTTGAACTCCGCGTCCGGGCTGTCGAGCCTTTTGATCCATCCCGCAGTCTTCTCGCGCGCTCCGTCCAGCCAGTTCACGTAATGTCTGATCATCCCCACGCCGTCAGCGGCTTGCACCCAGTCGACAGTGCCGACCCGAGCAGCCGTGACCTGTGGCATGTAGCTGTCGATCTCTCCGACGGCCGTGTGCCAGTCCGCCAGCAAAGCGTCGTTGTAAACTACCCTGAACCAAGGTTTGTCGGTCCAGTTCTGGGTTGTGTAGGAGGTGGCAACACGCCCCCCCGCTTCCCCATCGGTGGAGAACTGGAGCCAGCCCTCCGGCCCGCCGCCGGTGTCCAGGATCTTGTTCAGGTTCTTGCCCACGCCGGCAATCGTGAACAGAATCTCCTCGTAGGTCGCACGGGAGAGGTTATTCCGGCCATTGGTGACGTCCGGGTCGACGATGTTGCTTTGATTGCCACCGCTATCTGACCCGCCCTGGCCGTCCGACTCGCCATTCGAGTCGTTGTTGCCGCTGCCCGACCCGTCCTTCGACTCGTCGTTGCCGCTGCCCGACCCGTCCTTCGACTCGTCGTTGCCGCTGCCCGACCCGCCGTTCTCGTCGTCCGCCACGACTACATCCCTCCAGAACCTTGGCCGCCGCCACTCATCTTCCCGCCACCAGAATTAAGGTCCGGGAATTCGGTGACAAATTCATTCAGACTGTAGTTCGCCAGATCGTCGGTGTTTTCAAATACTTCGATGGCCCACCGCATCGCGTTGACAACAGTGCTCAGTCTCTGTCGAAGCGCCTCATTGGCAGTTTCCACTGAGCCACCGAATTTCGACGCCCGAGCATTCAAATCTTTGGCAGGTTCCCACTGCGTATCCCGCGGCTGAGCCTTAAAAGTACCATTCAGCTCGCCATACCTGGAAGTCGTGGCGTAGTCGATCAGACCGTTCTCAACATCGTGCAACGCCCCCAGCAGCTTGAGCCAGTCGTCCTTGTTGAATCGGAGGTTGCCTTTGCCATCGGCGGCCTTGACGGCTGGCAACGGCTTCGGCTTTCCGTCCTTGCCATCGCCGCCCTTACCATCGCCCTTGCCGTCGCCACCTTTGCCATCGCCCTCCTTACCGTCACCGCCCTTACCGTCACCGCCCTTACCATCGCCCTTACCGTCGCCACCCTTGCCATCGCCCTCCTTACCGTCACCACCCTTACCATCGCCGCCCTTACCATCGCCGCCCTTACCATCGCCGCCCTTACCGTCACCACCCTTACCGTCACCGCCCTTACCGTCACCACCCTTGCCATCGCCACCCTTACCATCGCCTTCCTTGCCCCCACCGCCCTTGCCATCGCCCTCCTTGCCGACCGGCGTCGGCCCACTGCCGCCTCGGGTAAGCGGCCCATCCCCCTGACCACCACCAGACGAACCACCAGAACCACCACCGCTGCCCTTACCGTCACCCACCTTGGCCTTCGGCGCTTCCACAGCCACGCCTCGGGTAAGCGGCCCATCCCCCTGACCACCAGACGAACCGCCGGAACGACCACCAACACCTTCCTGGCCCCCAGCACCGCCCTTGCCGTCACTCTCCTTGGCGCCCGCCTTATAAAGCGTCCTCGGCTTCAGCGGCCCATCCCCCTGACCACCACCAGACGAACCACCAGAACCACCACCGCTGCCCTTGCCATCGCCCACCTTGGCGACCGGCATCGGCCCACTCACGCCTCGGGTAAGCGGCCCATCCCCCTGACCACCACCAGACGAACCACCAGAACCACCACCGCTGCCCTTGCCGTCACCCACCTTGGCCTTCGGCGCTTCCACAGCCACGCCTCGGGTAAGCGGCCCATCCCCCTGACCACCACCAGACGAACCACCAGAACCACCACCGCTGCCCTTGCCATCGCCCACCTTGGCAACCGGCATCGGCCCACTCACGCCTCGGGTAAGCGGCCCATCCCCCTGACCACCACCAGACGAACCACCAGAACCGCCGTTGCCGCCACCATCGCCTTTGCCGTCACCTTCCCGGCCCCCAGAACCGCCCTTGCCGTGACTCCCCTGACCACCAGACGAACCACCGGAACCGCCGCCGTCCCCAGTCCTTTCCTCGCGCGGCGAGTGAGGCTTGACGCCCTGCCGGCCTTCGCCGGGGAGCGAACCGTAGGTCGGGAGGCCGTGGAATCCTGGCGGCGGCCCGTCCGAGTTCGGATCCTGGATCACCAGGGGATGCTGAGTGCCTTCGGTGCGAGCCGTTCCGTCCGGCGCGCATTTCGGTCCGCCGAACTCGATCTTGCCGTCTTTGCCGAGAACGACATTGCCGTCGTCGAGCAAGGGCGCCTTGTTCCGCGGACCAACCCAGCGCAGGTCGCCGTTGGGCATCACAAGCAGTCCGGCGGTTCCGTCGTCTGGATTGCCCGATCCTGGCTTGCCGGACGCGAAAACCTTGGTCGGGTCGCCCTCGTCGTGCCCGTTGTAGAGCGTCTGGACGTCGCCGTTTTTTCCGATGCGGGCCTCGTACGGGCCGTTGTCCAGCAGCGGGGCGTCCTTCGGGTCACCAACCCACTTGAGCTTCCAGTTGCCGTCGCCGTTGACCCAGGCCAGGCCCGACTCCTCAGGTGAACCAGACGTGCCGTTCTCCGGCTGGACCGAGTGGACCGGCTTCACCAGCGTCGTCGGCTCCGCCGATGGGAGCGCATCCCCCTGACCACCAGACCGGTCGCCGAAATCCGACCGCTCATCACCGGTGAACGGCTCCCGCTCGCGATAACCGGACGGCTCCGCCGATGGGAGCGCATCCCCCTGACCGCCAGACCGGTCGCCGAAATCCGACCGCTCATCACCGGTGAACGGCTCCTGCTTGTGATAACCAGCCGGCTCGGCTGACGGGAGCGCGTCCCCCTGGCCACCGGACCGGTCGCCGAAATCCGACCGCTCATCACCGGTGAACGGCTCCTGCCTATGATGACCAGCCGGCTCTAGCCGATCCCCATGTCCAGACCGATCGCCGAACTCCGACCGCTCACCAGCAAACGGCTCCCGCTCGCGATAATCGGCCCGAAAGACCTCCGGAGGGGGGTCGACGACGATTTCGCCTTTGTCCCCGAGGCTCACGTGGCCGTCTGGCGTCAGAGGAACGTCGTCTCTCGGTCCGACCCACCGCAACTCACCGTTGGGCATGGCCATGAACCCGGATTCATCGGGGTGGCCGCCAATGTGCAGATCCCGGCTGTCAGCAGAGGATGGCTCATAGTACGTCGCGTTGGAAGCACCGTCGCGGTCCGCTGGGTTGTAGGACTGCTCAAGCTCGCCGGATACATTGAGATGCACTTCGTATGGGCCGTTGTCGAGAAACGGCGCATCCTTCGGGTCACCGAGCCACTTGAGTTTTTCTTCTCCGCCCTCATTGACCCAAGTCAAGCCTTCGTCGTGCGGTGTCCGGTGCGGGGTGTCATCCGGCCGGGGCGCCGACCGATACGGCTCCTGCACGTCGGGATCGTGCTGCGCGACATGGTGCGCCGGCGTCCCGTCCACACTCCTTCGAAAGGACACGGGAGTCATCGCCGGCCCGGGCATCGCCGGACTCGCGTCGGGAAGGTTCTGCCCGGCAAAGTGCGTCGGCGTCCCGGCCACATGCCCTGGCTGAGACAAGGGAAACTGCGGTTGCGAATTCGAATCCGGCGTGAAATGCGGGTCCGGGGTGTCATCCGGCAATTCCGCCTGAGACGTCTCGTCCGGATGCGGCTGCTGCGGCGCGTTGGGACCGTGCTGCCCGGGAGTCAGCACCATCCCCCTGTTCGGCCCCAGACCATCCAGCCGCGGCTCCGGCTGCGGCTCGCCGGTCGGCCGGTTCAGGCGATGGTTGTTGCCACGCCCCGGAAACTTGCCGCCAGCGGGGTCGTCAGTCATGGCGGAGGGTCCTTTCTGCACGCGAGTCACTGGAGGGGCGTGGAATTGATGAGGAGGATGACCGCGGGCCCACCGAAGCGGGCCCGCGGCCGAGGGGAAACGGGACTACATGGACATGATTTTGGCGCCCATGTTGTCGCCGTCCTTGAAAATGTCGTGCACCTTGAACGACTTGGTCACATTGTCGTTGAAGGCTTCCGACATCTTGGCGTACTGCTGGTTCCACTCCCTCTGGAGCGGACCCCACAACTCCTCGGCCTGACCCTGCATACCTTCCGGAACCTTTCGCAGGCCCTGGTTGAGTTCCTCGATGATGACCCCGGCCGCGACGTGGCACTGCCGGAGTTGCTCGTTGAGGTCCATGTAGCCGTCGTGGTTGATGTCAAATCGCGACATGGCTATTCCCCTTCCTTGAACGAGATCAGCGGGCGGCGGCGTCGGCGTCGCCGCTGGCCTGCGTGTTGGTCTTGCCGGTCTCGACGACCTTCATGTTGAGGTCGTCCAGCGCCTTCACCAATTTCTCGAAGTGGCTGTTCCACTCGGAGAACCTGGTGGTCAGCATTCCACCGGAGGTGGAGTTGTTGACCAGTTTAATCTGGTCGGTCATCTGCCAGACCTTCTGCTTGACGGTCGTCATGTTGGTGACCGCTTGGTTGGCGGCATTGATACCCACCGCCAGTACGCCGGAGTCGTAGCCGTATTTAGGCGCCACGGGAATCTCTCCTATCCTTGTTGAGCACCATTGATTTTTTCGAGCACTGGCCCGGTTGGCAGCAGTGCCAGCAGATCGGCTGGAACCAGCCGAGCCGTCTCGACAGGGAGGCCAAGAGCGCTGGCCGCATCGGCGTCGACCACCGGGAACTTGGCTCCCGCTTCGGTGATGAGGTAAATACCCGCACCAGGAACATCCGGCGCCGGGCGAGTGCGCGCCAGGAAGCCGGCGCCAGGGATGACCTCCACCCGGTCAGCCACGCGGCCGTCGCGCACCACCCCCGCCGTCTGATTGCTTTGCGCATCGCCCTGCGGCGGCGGTGCCGTCACCAACCTCGCCTGCGACTGCTCCCACCGCACGCACGGCACGCGCCCCGCCAGATCCGGTGGTTTCGGCGGCTGCGACGGCAGCGCGGACTGCCACACCGGCGCGGGCAGCACGTTCTGCGTCGCCAGCTCCGAGGGCGTAATGCGCACGGCCTCTCGCGCGGGCGATGCCGGGTCGGCGCTGAGCAACGCGGACACGGTCGAGGTCACCGGGACCAGGCCGTTGCCCGCGGTCACGAAGTAGTTGTTCCCCACCGCCTCGGGCACGACTATCAGCTGCCCGACCACGGTTGGCGTCCCGTTGAAGCTGGGCCCCGCCTTGCTCGCGTCCCGTTCGACCGGCGGCGAGCCGATGTCCGGACCGGACGGCAACGTGTTGAGCCACGACGAATCCACCGCGAGAGCCTTAGCCGGGTCGAGCCCGAGCGCGCGCGGCACCCATTCGGCCGCGATCCGCAGCCGCGTGCCCTGCCACGCCAGGTACATGTCACCGCCCGCGGTGACCAACAGCGCCTGGTCGTCGCGCATGCCGGAGACAGCTGGTCCCGCGCCGACCGTCACCGACAGCTTGGTGCTTTCGTCGGCCCCCGCGCACACGGTCCACGGACTGTCGGACGACCCGGTGGGGATCGCGTCCGGTGCACCGAGGATCCCGATCGGCGCACCGCGCGGCACGTCCGCGAGGTCGGCCGTCTTGACCGTGACGATCTTGGGATTGCTGCCGACGAGCAACCGCGCGGACGCCTGGTTCAACACCGGCCGCAGCCGGCCGTTGACCATCATGAACCGGTTTCCGGTGTCCTCGGCGACAATCAGCGTTCCCGGCTCTCGCCACCCGTCGTTGCCGCCACCGATGTTGGTGAACAGGTTGACCACCGCAACGATCGCGGTCACCAGGATCCCGATGACGATGCCGACGGCGAGCCCGACTCCGGTGCGCCGCAGCGGACGCTCCGGCCCGTCCGGGTCAGTACGCAAGATCGCCGAGGACAGCCTGCCCGCGACGAAAGAATAGGCGTCCACTTGGTCTCGCCTGGTGTACATCCCTCACCTCCCAATCCCGGCACGGCCGTAGGCATGAAAATGGTTCAGAGCAGGGAAGCAACCCAGCCATAAACTCCAATCACGGAGAGCAAAATGGGCAGCACGGCCAGCGCGCAGATCCACTGGAGGATGTCGCCCCACCGGCCCCAGCGCGGAATCAAGCGCTTACCGGGCAACGTGTGCGCGGCGGCCACGGCGAGACCGGCCAGCGACAGCAGCCCGAGCAGCACGCCCATCCGGCCGACCACCGGCATGCTCGCGCTCCAGCCGAGCATCAGCACTGTCAGCCCCATCCCGGCAGGCACCAGGGCGGATACTCGATGCCAGATTCCGACGACCTCACGGGCCTGCAACAACAGCAGCACGCTGATCAGCGCCGTCAGCAGGATCGTGTCCCACTGCACGACCGACCCCAGTGCGATCAGTCCCCCGGTGCACAGCCCGCCGAGCACACCGAGGATCGAGGTCAGGTGAGTGTCGCTCAACGACGCGCGGTCGAGGACGCCCTCGCCCGGCAGCGGGTCGAGGCCCTCCTGGAACTCGTCCTGCGTGGTGGGTACCGGCTCCACCGACAGCCCGCCCAGCCATGCCGATATGTTCGGGGCTGCCCTGGTCAGCGCGACCGCGAGGATCGTGACGATCGCGGCCGTGGACGCGCCGTCCAAGCCGACGAGCACGGTCAGCACGCCGCCCAACGCGGTGAGCACACCACCAGCGGCCACCGCCTGGAACGCCGGCTTGGCCGTCTTCAGCGACACCCGGGCCAGCACGGCAGAGACAGCGATGGCCACCCCGGCGGACAGAACCCCCGGCCCGTCGAGCCACGCCGGCGGTGCATCAGCACCGGGGAAGGCCAGCCCACCCACGGCCGCCGCGAAGACTCCGACTCCGGCCAGGGTCACCGCCTGCCCGCCACTGTCGCGGACGTACAGCGACATGCCGGCGGCTCCGGCCAGAAGCAGCAGGCTGACCGTGGCCGCACCGATGGCGATCCCCGTCCCCGTCGCCGCGAAGGTGCAGACGAAGATGGCCAGCAGCGCGCACACCGCAGCGGTTGTCATGCTGGTGTAGTAGGTGAACGCCGGGCGCCAAGTGTCGCCGCGACCAGAAAGTCCAGTGTGGACACCATCGACCAGGTCGTCGAAGTCGGCTACCGGCAGCTGGTCGTCGCGCGGTCGCAGGTAGAGCATGTCGCCGTCGTACAGCCCGGCCTCGGCGGTGCCCTTGTCCTCGTCAAGCGGCTCCTCACCGAGCCGTTGCAGCACCCAGCCGCCATGTTCCATGCCCGAGGTGGCCAGCGTGGGATCGAGATGGCCGAGCACCGTCGGCATGAGGTCTGCTATTGCCACGTGCGCAGGAACGGCCAGTTCCACGCGCGAGGACGGGCCGATGATGATCAGCCGGCACATCTCGCTGGACCCACCCGAACCCTGGACGGTGGTTGCCGTGCTCGTCGCCTCCATGACAAGCACACGTTTCGCCGGACGTGGCTGGTTCAGAAGAACCACGATGATCCGTCATCCCGCGGCCAGGGGCCTTCTGCTGCCGCGCAAGAACAAGCGCAACAGGCTGTCGTGGAGTTGGCCACGCGGCGGTGGGATGCACTGGACGACACGCGATCGGGCAATGCGGGACGGCGATCGGCCCACGGTCGATCCACCCACGGAATCTGGACCGCGGTGGCCCGCAGGCGGATCCGGACCGCGCTCACCTTCAAAGCGCCCCAACTCGCACAAGAGCGGGAGCGGTCCATGACCGCTCCCGCTCCTTCGTTTCCGGTCCTCAAGGCTCTTCGGCGAGTGCCTTGGCGGTGTCCACGATGAACCAGCGGATCGCCAGCACGACGACCAGCACCGGCACGCACATCAACGTCACACGCCCGGCCGGGACGTCGAACCACATCGCTTTAGGTCGGTAACCGCTTCGCGGCAGGATGAGGTTCGGCGTCGAGCCGGATGGGCGAGAACGCTTTGAGGTCAACAGCCGGCTGCTGTCCCAGACAGAGGTCGCGGATGATCTGGCCGGCCATCGGCGCCTGGCACAGCCCGCGACCAGAGAATCCCGCCGCGTAGAGGAAGCGCCGGTGGCTTCCGCTGCCCTGGCCGATGAACGCCGTGCGTTGTGGCGCGACGTCCAGCGAGCCCGTCCAGGCGGTGTGAAGTTCGACGTCGCGCAGGCGTGCGTATCGCTTGGTCAATTCCTCAGCGACGGCACGGTGCCACAATGCTCGCTGGTCACCGCCTTTCGGTATTCCTTCCAGACCGATCAGCAGGGCGTCGCCGAGACGCCGCACACGCAGTGCGGAGCTGAGATGCAGGGTGAATGGAAGTGTCATGTCCGTCGCGATGGGACCGGTGGCCATAAGTTCTGAGGGCTGTGGAGTAACAGGCAGTGATACACCCGTCATCGCTGCGACCCGACCGCTCCACGGGCCTGCGGCGCACACAATCGCATCAGCGACGTAGTCTCCGTTGGTGGTGGCGACACGACCGCGCACGGCGTCCACACCGATGACCTCCATGCCGGTGAGCAGACGGACCCCGCGCCTTTGAGCGGTTTCCGCGTAGCCATGCATGATTGCTTGCGGATTACAGGAGAACGCCTGCGGCGACCAGACGGCCGCCACAATATCCGCCGGATCGAGGAAGGGGTTGCGCTGGCACGCTTGCGCGGCCGTGATGAGTTCCGCCTCCACACCGACGGCACGCTGCGCGTCAAGTTCGCGCCCAAGGGTTTCAACGTCCTCGCCTCTTGTGAGCACAACCAGAAACCCTGTTTGCTCCAATTCCGGATCGACTCCCGTCTCGGCAGCAAAACCTCGATACTCGGCCAGGCTACCAACAGCCAACTCTGAGTCTGCAACTCGCCGAGGGAAGTAGCCGCGGACGACACGCGCCGTCTGCGCTGACGTGCCGGATCCTAGATCACTTTGCTCGATAAGCGTGACCTCGATCCCGGCCTGGGCGCAGTAAAACGCGGCCGACAATCCAATAACGCCTCCACCAATGATGATGATGCTCGAGTAACTGTCCTCAGACATGACTCGACCGCCCGCCCGCCGACCGGTAGTTCCACTTGCTCGGCTCCAGTTCCCAGGGGAACAACTGCAGGTTCCACGCCCCCAGAGTGTTGACGTAGAGGGCCATTTGCTCCATCAGCGCGATGAAATCCTCCCGCTCGGTGACGGCGCCAAGCGCGCTGACGACCTGCTGGGTGAGTTCCCACAGATATGCCCACCACCCCTAGCCCTGATCACTCGCGGGAAGGTGCCTAAGGCCAACCGGGCGTCCCGGCATACTCTGACCGGCGGATCCCGTCAGAAGACCGACCATCCGGTCATCGTGGTGAAGTGATCGAGCGCGGCCACACCGGCCACGGAGTTGCCGCGCTTGTCCAGCCCCGGGCTCCACACCGCGATCGCGCACCGGCCCGGCACGATCGCGAGGATCCCGCCGCCGACCCCGCTCTTGCCCGGGACGCCGACCCGGTAGGCGAAATCCCCGGCGGCGTCGTAGGTCCCGCAGGTGAGCATGATCGCGTTGATCCGCTTGGCCTGCCTGCACGTGAGCAGCTGCGAACCGTCGCGGCGGACACCGTGCGCGGCGAGGAACAGCCCCGCCAGGACCAGGTCGCGGCAGCTCATCTCGATCGAGCACTGCCGGACGTAGTGGTCGAGCACGGTCGCCACCGGGTTGCGCATGTTGCCGTAGGACGCCATGAAATGGGTCAGGGCCAGATTGCGGTCCGCGTGGGCGGCTTCGGAGGCGGCGACCTCCTCGTCGACCCGCAGAGCCGCGTTACCGCTCTCGGCCCGCAGGAACGCGAGCAGCTCCCCGGTGGCGTCGCCGACCAGGGAGATCAGCTCATCGGTGACCGTCAGCGCGCCCGCGTTGATGAAGGGGTTCCTGGGAATCCCGCGTTCGTGCTCCAACTGGACCAGCGAGTTGAAGGCGTTTCCCGACGGCTCCCGGCCAACGCGCCGCCAGAGCGCCTCATCGCTTCCGGCGAGCAGGAGCGCGAGGGTGAAGACCTTCGAGATGCTCTGCATCGAGAACGGCGTCTCCCAGTCGCCGACCCCGTGGACGCCGCCGTCGAGATCGGCGACCGCGATGCCGAAGTGGCCGGGGTCGACTCGCGCGAGCGCCGGGATGTAATCCGCGACCGTTCCGGCCCCGCGCAGCGGGGCGACCTCGTCCGCGATCCGTTCGAGCAGCTGACTCAACTGCCCAGCGATCTGCTCGGCCATATCCTCATTGGACTGGCGCGGGTTCGTGCGAACGCACGCACTGGCCACATCTCGCACTAAACTCTCCTCGCGTGCCGGATGTAGCGCGCCAACACGGATCGAAGGTCACGCGAGTGTTGATCGTTGACGTCGATATCGAACCAGGAACGTATCACCAGACAATCCTTCCGCAAACCTTACCAGGCACATGATCTCAAGATCACTCTCAGGGACCGCTCCCCCGGCTCCCGCACGCACCAGGCCGGCGAACAGGGCGAATTTGAGCGGAATCCAGCGAGGGCGTCAGGTGATCCGCAGCCACGCAGCCCGGCCGATCCTGCCCGAATGAGCGCTATCGCGGCACGCGAATACGTCATCTGCCTGAACAGGCACACTTGCCGGAGAAGGACGTGCACTGTTGTGACGTTTCCGTTCCGGCCCGGAAAAACGTGGTGTTTAATCCCGGAGATCCCAAACGCGTCCAGGTCACAAAGGTGGCCCGAGCGAGTACGCCATGCAGACCTTCTCGATGTCAACGATGACCTGGGATGTGCTCACAGCGATGTCACGTATCAACGAAGGAGCTTCTTCGAGCCGGGAGATCGGGTCGGCACTCCGACGATGGGGCGGGCATCTGGCCAGCATCGTGATGCCCAACATCGGGGCGTTCATCGCATGGGGCCTCGCGACCGCATTGTTCATCCCCGAGGGATGGCTGCCCAACCCGACGCTGGCCGTGATCATCCAACCGATGATCACAACGCTGCTGCCAATCCTGATCGGTTACACCGGGGGCAGGGTGGTCCACGGGCAACGCGGCGGTGTCGTCGGCGCGGTCGCCACACTTGGCCTCGTGGTCGGGGCGAATACCCCCATGCTCCTTGGCGCCATGCTGCTCGGCCCCGCTACGGCACTGCTGATGAAATGGTTCGATCAAGCCGTGGGCGCACGCGTGGGTCCGGCCTTCAAGATGCTCGTGGACAACTTCAGCGCGGGCATCATCGGTGGCAGCGTGGCGATTCTGGGCATGGTCGGGATCGGGCCCGCGATCAGCGGGCTGGTCAGAACGCTGGCCGACGGAGTGCAGGCGCTGATCGACCTCGGCCTGCTACCACTGGCAGCCCTGATCATCGAACCCGGCAAGGTGCTGTTCCTCAACAACGCGATCAACCACGGCGTCCTGGGCCCGCTGGGTGTCACCGCACAGGCGGAGAACGGCAAGGCGATCGAGTTCCTGTTGGAGACCAACCCCGGCCCTGGGCTCGGTATTCTGCTCGCCTGCACGTGCTTCGGGTCTGCTCCGGAACGGGCCAGCGCGCCAGGCGCGTTGGCAATCCACTTCCTCGGTGGCATTCATGAGATCTACTTCCCCTACGTCCTCGCCAAGCCGCAGTTGATTCTGGCGGCCATCGCAGGCGGTGCGGCGGGGATTTTCACCTTCATCGCCACCGGAGCGGGACTGTTCGCGACTCCTTCTCCCGGAAGCATCATCGCACTGATGGCAGTCACACCGCGGGGTGGCCACCTGAGCGTGATCACTGGTGTGGCGGTGTCGGCCGCCGTCTCGTTCGTCCTCGCAGCTTTCCTGATGAAGGCCGGACGGAAGAAGACCACCGAATCACCCCGGACCGACAGCGTCACGCCAGCTTGAGCAACCCTTCGTACACCCGCTGCAGAGTCTCGAGGGAAGGACCTGCACCGCGATTCGACGCGCAGCCGTGGATGACGACCAGTCCGGCCTTGATGGCGTCGCCGATGAGAACGCGAGCGACGGTCAGGGGAATCCCGAGGCGGGATGAGATCTCGGCAACCGAATGCGGTGACGCGCACATCGAACGGATCTCGTCCAGATCAGGGTTGATCGACGTGCCAGCAAGCCGTTGCGAGGTTGCGGACACCAGCGTTTCCACCCGGAACTCGTATTCGGGCTCGGCGCGGCCGCCGGTGCGGACGTACGGGCGCAGCATCGCCACGCTGGGCCCCGATTCCTCGGCCTCGGCGAAAACGGTTGCTCCGGTCTGCTCCGCTGGGTCGCGTTCAGGCCGATCGGTAGCAGCGGCCTGGTCCGGTTCGCGAGTATCGGGTGCCGCCTCGATCGGCTCGGCCGGTTGGTCGTGCATTTCCTGGTCCGGCTCGGACGCATCTCCGTCGCCGGCCTCCGGCGCGGCGGGCCGTGGCTGGAACTGGTGGTCGGCCCATTCCTGGTAGTTCCCCCAGCCGCCGAAGGCGAGCGGGTGAAACGAGGGGCCGGTGTTCTTCCTGTGCGAGCTCATGACAACTCCGGGATCATGAGGCTCGAATGTCGTCGAGCAGCGAATGGGAGCGCACCGGTCAGGTGGGTGCCGGAAGAGCGTTGCCCGCCAGTGGCAGTGCGGCTGCGTCGATCACCACAACATCTGATGCCGCTGAGGACGGTACGTGCGAATTCTGCCGATCACAAGCCGATCAGCCACTGCCGTGGCAGAATCGTTCCCTAGGGGCTTTCTCGTTCGCAGCGAACAGACTCTCCGACATCAGTGAGCGGATGTCAGCAGTTCTTGCCCATCCGTACTCCGCCGCGGCGACCGAACGGGCAAGAGACCATGAGCACTCGCGTTTCAGATCATGCCGGCACGCATCGCGTAGGCGACGGCATGCGGCCGGTTGCGCAAATTGAGCCTGTTGGTCATCCCGTAGATGACGTTCTTCACGGTGCGCTCCGAGTAGGCCAGCTTCTCGGCGATATCAACGGTATCCAAGCCATCGGCCAGCAACCGGACGACATCAAGCTCGCGAGGCGTCAGCCCGGAAACGCTGATTCCTCGCGGCGCCAGAACGTCCTGCTTCAGCCGAGCGAACTCGCGGAGCAGCTCTCCGATCAATTCCGGCGGCAGCACTCCACCTCCGGTCGCGGCGACCTGGATGACCTTTGTCAAGTGCTCCGCGGTGGCGGCACTGCGCGGGACCACCGCCGCCGCACCACATTCCACCGCCGCAAGCAGACCAGCCGGATCCAGCTGGTCGATCACCAGGACTGCACGACGCTCGAACTCAGCGCCCAAGGCGCGCAAGGCGGTCACGCCATCAGTCAGCCGCGCGGCGGCCAGAACGACGACGTCCACCTCTGCCAGGTCTCGATCCGGCACCACCAACACCTCGGCGCGAGAGTCGAGATGGCTTGCAAGACCAGCATGCGTGATGGCATCTGAGGCAAGCACAGCCACGCGAACTCGTTCCATCGCACACTCCCGTGGTTTCTATCTCTGCACCGAACAATCTGCCGGCGCCGACTCCACAACGTCTCTACGTATTCTCTAGATCAGCTGGGCACAAGTAAATTCGCACACCCCGCGGTGCCGCCTCGAACCGCCCCGCGACATAAGGCGTCGAAACTGGCACCCCACGATTTGGTTTATGCCGATCAGTGCATATCATTCTGCAGTAGTCGGCTCAGTTCCTCATCGAAGCTCATCCAGTGGTTCTCGCCACCGGGCGCGACGACGTCGTAGGTCTCGTTCAGGAACTCCGCCAGTTCGGCAGCGGGCGCTTCGAAGGTGGCCTGCCCGTACGGCGAGCTCAACGCGATGACGACGAGATCGTGGTTGCCGGGTTTGGGGATGATCTGCACGTCACCCTCGCCACTCGCAATGACCAGCCCGTCCGCCAGCAAGTCTCGGGCGATCAACCAGTCGACCTGACCACTCATCCCCGCGCGGAAGCTGATGTTCACCGCGTACGGCTCACGGCTGTCGTACCGCAGCTCCACCCCAACCGGCGTCTTCACGTCTGCCGGGGCCGTCAGGTGGAAAACCGCGGTAGAGCGGATCGTCTTGTGGTTCTGGCTGCTCATCATGCCTGCGCTCCTCAATGTCGGATCCTGCACGACACACAGCATGGCCGCCCTGGATCTACAGCTTCTTCACGACGTCTTCAGCTCGTCGCAAGCCACCGACGACCGCCCGCCGCAAGCCGCGGAACAGCTCAGCAGGCCAACCCGCCGACTGCTGCCGGCGGAGTCCGGGTGGCAGTAACTCCCGGACTCCGCCGGCCAAACCGCACGCTCGGCGTGCCGTCCCGAATCAGGCGAAGGCGCACTTCACAGTCGGCGCGTCAGCGGTCCCTCCCGCATTGCAGACCAGCGTGCGACCAGCCTCGAGCGGGCCATAGGCGTTCACGACCTTGCCGTTCACGGAGAACCGCACCGTCGTGAAGCCCTCGGCCTGCCTCTCGCGGGTGGAGTTCGGCTCCACGACGGAGGAGAAGCCGTCGCCATTGCCGTTCACCACGGTGTACTCCAGCGCGTAGCCGGCCGAGCTGATCCGCAGTTCCGGCACGTTCTCCGCTGGCGCCGCGGCAGCGATGCCGCCAGTGCTGGCAAGTGCTCCCGCAGCCAGCAGTCCAACGATCATTTCGCGCTTGCCAAAGGTGAAGCCCATGTTCACTACCCTTCTGAGTCATTTCACTAGTTATCTAGTGAAATGAAGGAAGACTAGCAGTGGTGCGGATAGCGGACAAGGCCGGGTCTGGGAAAGCGGGGCGAAAGGGCACCGACTGGATGGATCACGTTGGATCACGCCAGCAGACGCCTCACCAGGAGCAGAACGAGCCGTCAGCAGCACGGAAGCGGGCTCCCGCAGGGGGCGAGCCGACGCGGCAACACGCAACGAATCCGCCGCCGGTGTCCCGAAAACGACGAAGCCCCGCCAACCCCCGGTTCGGCGACGGGGATCAGCGGGGCTGGCGAGCGGTTCTCAGGCTCCCGCGCGCTCGCGGCCGGCGCGCAGGTAATCGGTCACGAGCGATTCCAGGTCCGGTTGCCGAGACTCCCAGCCCGGGGCGAGTATCCCGGGGGCGCGCACCAGCATCCGCTGCTGCCGCCCGGATTTCCTCGCGCGTACGACCGTCCCGATCTCCGGGGGCCCCGCATCGGCGGGCCCCACCAGTTCGCAGTGCTGCTCCAGGAGTTCGTCGACGTCGCCGTCCAATCCCACCCGTCCCCCCTGTAGCAACAGGAGGTGATCGCACACCTCCCGCAATTCGCCGAGCAGGTGCGAGGAGATCACCACCGTCATCCCGCGGTCCGCGACGTCGGCCATCACCAACCTGATGGTCTCGTCCCGGGCAAGCGGGTCGAGGTCCGCAAGCGGTTCGTCCAGCAGCAACAACCTCGGCAACCGGCCCAAGCAGAGCGCCAGTGCTAGCCGGGAGCGCACGCCCGGGGACAGCGATTCCACCCGGGCGCCGACGTCCAAGCCGTCGATCGCGGCCAGCGCCTCCTCGACTCGCTGCCGCGACCAGCGGCGGTCCATCTTCGCCACCGCGCGGACCATCTCCGCGACCGTGAAGTCGCCGTACAACGGGCGGCGCTGCGACAAGTAGGCCGCGTCAGGATGGATGCGGCCGCGGACCTCGTCGCCGAACACCCGCACGGCACCCGACGACGGCTCGACCAGGCCGGCCGCCAACGCCAAGAACGTGCTCTTGCCCGCACCGTTCGCACCAACCAGCGCGACCACCTTGCCTTCGGGGAGCTCGACCGTGCAGTCCTCGATCCCCCGGCGGCCGCCGTAGCGTTTGGACAAACCGATGGTGCTCAGCGCGCTCATGATGGGTGTTCCGGTCCTCCGGTCGGGAAGTACTCGTCACGGACAGCAGCGAGCAGCGCATCGACCTCTTCGACCGTGAGCCCGCCGCTCCTGGCACGGCTCATCCAGTCCGCCAGGTCGCGTCGCATCGGGGCTTCGACCGAGGTGCGGTCGCTCGCCAGCGATCGAGTTACGAAGGTACCGACCCCGCGCCGAGCCTCCACCAGGCCGTCCCGCTCCAGCTCTCGATACGCCTTCAACACGGTATTCGGATTGACCGCCGTGGCCTCCACCACCTCGCGCGCAGTGGGCAACCGGTCACCGGGCCCCAGCAGGCCCAACCGCATGGCCTGCGTGACCTGCTGAACGATCTGCATGTACGTGGAGACCCCGGAGCGACGGTCGATCCGGAACTCGATCATATCGCCCAGCATAAGGGGCGGCCATCGCCGAAGGCGCGCGCTCCACGCAGCGTCATCAATGCTGTTTGCGCAGCGCCCACGCGGTTCCTCCCAACAGCAGGACCGCAACCACGCCGAGGACGCCGAACTCGATCAGCTGCAGTATCGGGACGTACGAGGCCGGGACCACTTCGGCATACTGGCCGACCACCCCGTGCTGCGCAAAGCACTGAGCCGGGTCGAAGGTCGAGACTGGAACATCGCCCCGCGAACCGCACACGGCGGCGTTGAAACCGCCTTTCGGTATGGTCCGCCCGTCGGCACCCAGGTAACCCACCTGGACCACCTTGTCCACACCGGACTCGGGAGCACTCATCGGGTCGGCCGAGGTTCGCAGCTGCGACGGCAGCAGAGCCGGTCCCGCCAATCCGACGGCACCGCGCACCGCCACCAGCCCGGCCAGGGTGCTGATCATCGCCGGCAACGACCGCCCCAGCACCGTCCCCAGCAGCGCGCCCACCGCGTAGCCGAAAAGAAGGTGGACGGCCGGCATCCACCCCGTGCTCTCGAAGTTCAGGAACGAGAACGAGCCGTTCACCAGCGGCCCCATCAGCCCGGCATCCGCGACCCAGGAACTCACCAGCAACTGCAGGACCACCAGTACGGCCAGCGAGGGCACCACCAGCATCACCAGCTTGGCCGCCATCCAGCCGACCCGGCTCACCGATTGCGCGAACGCCAGCACGTGGGTGCCGTGCTCGATCTCGCGGGCGAACAGCGGCGCCCCGCTGAACACCCCCAGCAGCACCGGGAGGACCACGATCACGAGTTGGCCGACTCTGAGCAGATCGAACCACTCGTCGCGGAAATCACTCACTCCGGTCGGGCAGCCCGGGCCCTGGACCCCCACCGCGAGGCACCGCTCCAGCCCCTGCGCCTGAATCTGCTGCGACATGCTCGTATGCAGCACCAGGACCGCGACCACGCCGAGCAGCAATACCGCTGCCATCAGCAACAACTGCGCGCGGTGCTGCCGCCACGCCACCCAGGTCATGCCGCTACCTCCACGTTGTCCCTGCGCATGTATGCGAGCGCGATACCTTGCTAAAAAAATACTTTCACTAGTTATATAGTTCTTTGCGGTAGAAGTCCAGCCCAGGAGAAGCAAGGCCCCTGAAACACCGCGCCGCCTGGCGGCGAGCCAGACGGCCGGGTCCGCACCGTCACGGCCGTCGATAAGGTCGACCGGCTTGCGCGTGTCGAGGTCGACCATGACAGTGCCGTAGCGGTGCCCGCGGCGGACGGCGAAATCGTCCGCGCCCAGCACCGCGACCGGGCCGATCGGCGGTTCCGGCATAGCTATTGCTGCCCCTGAAGAAATCGGCGCGCCCACAGGTTTGGGCGAAACGCCGCCGACTCAGCGTCCAAACCTGTGCAGCGGGCGGGGTCGGCCCTAGAGTGCGGTGACGAAGATCACCGGATGCTGGACGGGTTCTGACGAGTCGCCTCGGTGCCTCTGTGCCGAATCACTATTGCTGCGGTCGCATGGAAATTGCGCCGTGAAGCTATGCCGGAGAGATTCGGCTCCGCAATTGAGCGTTTTTCATCCTGGCCGGTCCGCAGCCGCGGGCCGTGAAGCTGCACGTCGACGGGGTGTCGCATGCGCCTTAGGCGCATAGCCCAGTCCAGGGAGCCTCTGTAACTCCCGCAGGGGCCGCCACCCGCACCGCCACGCAAAACGAGGATGGAAAAACCTCATTTGAATAGGGTAGAAACGGATCTACCCGTGTGGGCATGAACGTATTCCCGTCCAGATCTGCTGTCAGAAATCCTCGATTCCTCGCTGCACGGTCCGTGAGCGCTGCTCCGCGCCGTAGTGCTTGGCGCCGGTCTCCAAGGTCCCGACCCACCGCGGTCCTTCAGCGGGCGGCAGGGAGGGGCTGGAGGGTTCCCGTGGCGTCGAAGTCCCAGTCGTGCGGCTCGCCGAGCGTGACCATGTCCGGGTGGTCGGCGACCTCCTGGGCGTAGGCCTCGGAGACCTCGATGCGGGGCATCGACAGGGTGTTTCGGATGCGCACCACCTTCGCCGGTCGTTCCGCGGGGCCGCGGGACATGTGCAGGGCGGCAACGATGGCGTCCCGGTCGTTGGCCAGGGCCATCGGGATCCGGGCGCTGTCGGGCAGGCCTGCGGTCAGCGAGTTGGTGTAGAACGAGCCGAACTCGATCTGGTCCACGCAGCGCTGAGTGGTCACGTCCGCCAAGCCCAGGCCACAGGCGTTGCCGTTGGTGTGCTCGGTCAGGCCCAGCACCACCAGCCGCTTGATCGGCACCGCCTTGAACTTGTCCGCGTTGACCTGGGCGCGGCCGGTGATGTTGGGGTCCATCCCGGTGCCGCTGATGTCCTTGCCGATCTCGTCGACGACCAGCACGTCGATGTCGGACATCAACAGCCTCGGCATCAGCTGCTTGGCTTCGACCAGCAGTTCCGCCTCGCGTTCCAGCAGTTTCGCGGTCGGGACCAACTCGATGCGGGCGACGTGCTCGTAGGCGTTCTCCACCACGGCCATCCCGAACTCGATCGGGACCACGCCGAGCATCGCCTCGGCCACCGCCGGGATGAGCGTGTCGAACGCAGCCATGCCGTGGGCGTGCAGGGTTGTCGCGCCGCGGTGCTTGCCCAGGCCGATGGCGAGCATCTTCGCCAGACCGCTCTCGTGCGTGCCCCGGAAGTCGGTGTGCGGCTTGACCCGGCCGAGCACGATGACGCTGTCGGCCTGGGCGGCCTCGGCGTCGAAGTGCACCGGGGTGCCGTCGTCCAGCTCGGCGACCACGACCGTCTCCATGGACGAGACGATCGGGGCGCCGATGCTCTCCTCGGTGATCCCGTACTCGGCCAGCACCTGCCGCTGGCCCTCCGCGGTGCCGCCACCGTGGCTGCCCATCGTGGGCACCACGAACGGCTTGGCGCCACAGCCGATCAACGCGTCCACCAGGGTGGCGACGATGCGATCGATCCGCGCCACTCCGCGGCTACCCGCGGTGATGGCGATCCGCTTGCCGCTGACCGGCTGGTTGCGGTCGTGCTCGGCGACCTGGCAGCGGATCGCGGCTTCGAGGTCCTCGACCGCGTCGGCGGCGAACCGCTGCTCGATCGGGATCATCCTGGGGAGTTCGATGTCGGCTCCGGCCAACCGGACCTTCTCGACGTTGAACATGCGTCCCATCCTTACTAATCAGTCACGGCCCGGATCGTGTTCTCAGAACCCGCCGGTGGTTGCGCTGCTTGCGCGGGTGCAAGCGGTTGGCGCCGCTTCACAAGGCGTGGACGGCATTCGCCGAAAGACTCTCAGTCACTCGGTGATTCCTCTTCCTGGCAAGTCAGCCCGGCGGCCATATCCGGGCGATCCACTTAATTGATCAGGCATTCCCCTGGCCGGCATCACTCAGATCACCTCACCTGCACCCTGCACCGCATCGCCGCCGACCGCACCAGAATCCCGCCCACAGGGCTGCCGGGACCAGCCCGGACCGACTTCGACGATCTCGCCTGCCCGAATGGACACGTATCGGGTGTCCATTCGGGCACGGCCATAACTGAACGGTATCACCCTTGTCGGCAAAAGAGTCAGAATTCGCCACGAAATTTGCGATCAACAAAATTTCGTCCGATTGGCGGCAGAATCAATACCACAGACGCAACACCCGGGGTAGACCGATTTCCGCAGGCCGAAAACGGAGCATGTGACCGGACACGGAGGCCGAGGAGCACCTAAAAACAATTCTCTGGATGCCGCCAGACCTTCCTGGCGGTCCCGTTGCCTGCAAGCGAATCGGCGATCAATGGCACTCATTTTCTCTGAACAATACTTGCGCGAAGCGGCGTGATCCGCAACGAAAGAAGAACACCATGCTCTGGAACGACATATTCGTCAGCGGCACCGGCCGGTACCTGCCGCCCCGCGCCAGCGCCACCGACCTCGTTCGTGACGGCACGATCGACCGCCAAGCACTCGAGATGTCCGACTTCGAGTCCTTTACCGCCTCGCACGGGTTCACCGCTGCGGAGATGGCCGCGAGCGCAGCGACCGACGCCCTCCGCCGCTCCGGGCACCAGGGTGCCGACATCGCCACGGTGATCCACGCCGCCTTCGATGACCAGGAGCACTACGCGCCCGCCTGTTACGTACAGCGGGTTGTGGGTGCCTCCCGGGCGCTTGCTGGTCGAGACGGGCGCGGGCAGCTGCGGTGGCGCTGCGGGACTCGTCCCAGCCGACATGATCAAGGTGAACCCCCGCAGCGGCAAGATCGTCCGGCTGCTCGACGAGCGCGTGGCTCCATAGGACGAGGCCCTGGACGGGCAGTTTCCTGCTCCTCGGCGAAGAAAAACTCGCCACGGTGAAAATGAATAAGACAAGGAAAAAAATGGCCAGGACGACCCTCTTCGACTGCGGCGAGGACCAGTACTACCTTCCCGACCTCAAGACACGGCTTCCCCTGCGGCAGCACTCAGGCGTTGCACGCACCCTGGGCGAGACGAGGGCATGGATCAAAGGTTTCCCTGAAATCCGGAATTGGGCCCCTTTCTGTGCGCCGCGAGGGGATATCGACTTGTGGCTGGCGCAGGGCTTCGCAGATGTGTGGATTTCTCACCAATTCACGTGCGGAAACGTAGATACATTCAGAATCATCTGTGACCTGGGCGGCTGGATGGTGATGACCGACGATGTTCACAGCGCGCCAGGGCCGTTCCGGGACGCCGATGAGGCCACGCGTAATCGGGCATTGGACCGGGCCATTGAAATCCTGAACGGAGACGGGCAGGAGTTCGACAGGAACCAGCCATCGTCCGACACAGCCGATGTGCTTGTCCTGGGACGCTGCCTGTCAGACGTCTGGTACCGCCTGTGCCGTTTGGCACCGCCCTCGATCCGCGCGCGCATCGCCCGTGCACTGCAAGGGACCATGGAAGCTTGGAAGGCCGAGGCGTCTGACAGGGGCAGCGGCAGATGTCTGACTCTGGATGAGACTCTCGAGCGCAGGGATGTCTACGTAGGGATCGACGTCGACTTCCCCGTCCTTGAGTTCATGCTGGGAATAGATCTCCACAGTGAACTCGAAGCCCACGCCGACGCCTTCTCCAAAATATGGCGAATCCTTCGCCGATATACCTCCCTCGTGAATGACTTGTACTCCTTCCGGAAGGAGTACATGGCAGGCAAGGATCTCACCAACTCCATCGCGGCGCAGTGCAACGTGGAGCATGTGCGGATCAGTGACGCGGTCCGCAAGGTAGTGGGTCTGGCGGAATCGGCAGAAGAAGAGTTCATCGCCTGCCGCGAACAGTTCATCGCAACACATCCGGAGCTCACGAGTGGCCTGCTGCGCTACCTGGAGTGCCTGGGAGACATCGCGTCCGGAACCGCTTTCTATACGCGATGCTCCCCGCGGTACCACGGCGTTGACCACGACTGGTCAGAGATCGGTGGTGGCCTGGTCAACATTGACACGGAACGCACGATCATCCATCCGTGGGTGGAAGAGGCCACCCGATGAACACCGAGCATGTACTGCGTTACCCGTTCGAGCCACCCCCCGCGCTCGCAGTCCCACCCCAGTACGCGTCGCTGCGATCCACGCAGCCCGTGGTCGAGGTGCAGATGCCTTACGGAGGAAGGGGATGGCTGGTCACCCGCTATGAGGACGCGAAACTGGTCTTCTGTGATCCCCGGTTCAGTCGTGCGGCCGCCGCAGGCAAAGACGTACCCCGCATGCGACCGCGGCCTGCCAAAGAGACCTCGATCATGGCTATGGACCCGCCCGAGCACACTCGACTGAGGCGACTGATCGCCCCCAGTCTCACCAAGCGACGTACCGAGCAACTCCGCGCGCATACGAAGAAAATCGCTCAAGAACTCGTAGCCGCCATGGTGGCCAACGGCCCGCCCTGCGACATCGTCGCAGACTTCGCTGTTCCCCTCCCCATCAACGTCCTGCTGAAACTACTCGGTGTCACCACCGAAGACACCCACCGCCTGGTAGCCGCTTCCGACGTGGTGATGTCCAGCACCTCCCATACAGCCGAGGACGTAACCCGGGCGCGTCAGGACCTGGCTCAAGTCATCAATCAGCACATCGCCGCCCGCCGCGAAAACCCAACCGACGATCTCCTGGGCACGCTCGTCAGCGCGCACGAGGCCGGCGAGCGACTCACCGACGCCGAGCTACTCGACATCACAACGGCCCTCCTGGTCGTGGGCTGGGAGACGACGACGTGCCAGATCGCCAACTTCGTCTACCTCCTCATTACCTACCCCGAGCACATGCACTGGCTTTTGGCACACCCAGAAGCCACCCCGAAAGCGGTCGAAGAACTACTGCGATACACCCCCCTCAATAACGGAGCCGATTTCGCCCGCATCGCCACGGAAGACGTCTCGCTGGGCGGCGTGCTCATCCGCAAGGGCGACGCCGTGCTGGTCTCCATTCCGTCGGCCAACCGCGACGAAGCGGTTTTCGCCGGCCCGGAGACCCTCAAGCTCACGAGGCCAGACAACCACCATCTCGCGTTTGGCCACGGGCCACACCATTGCGTCGGTGCCAGCCTGGCACGCATGGAAATCCAGGTCGCTCTCAAAACGCTCATCGAGGGCATACCGGGCCTCCAAAAGGCAGTCCCGGATCAAGAAGTGACCTGGCGCTCCGGATCGATCCTACGCGCTCCCACCTCACTACCCGTCACCTGGTAACACCACGACCACTCTCAAGGAGCCCATATAGCACGCTGTGGCGTCATCTCCCCTATCCCATGCTGCCATGACGGAGTGAACAACCGATGCTGCAACACCCATCCGACAGGCCTCCACAATCCGAGCACAGAAACCTTTTTCCTGCAGGGTTCCCCCAGGGCCTCACACAACTCCGTGACCTCCACCAGTTGCTGTCCGAAATACGCAGCACAGGCGCTGTGAACCGGATCTCCGACAGCACCTGGTTTGTAGCCCGGTATCGAGAAACCGTACAGGCCCTCACAGACACTCGGCTCAGCAGCGACCCCTCCAAGGGCAGGTGCCCAGCCGACTCCGACCTACAGCAGCACATTTCGCGCGTCGCGTTCCCCCAGAGTCTGTTCACAACGGATCCGCCCAAGCACACTCGCCTGCGCAAGAGCGTCGCCCGCTACTTGACCCACCGCCAAGCCGAACTCATGCGCCCGTTCATCGACCACACAACGCGCTCACTGATCAGCACCGTCACGAAGCGCGGGGTGGTCGATGCCGTAGCGGAGATCGCGGAACCGATCTCCGCCTTGACTATCGGCAAACTTCTCGGCGTGCCCGAGGCCGATCTAGACAAGATCGCGCGTTGGTCCCATGACCTCATGACCGAGCAACTGGACGATAACGCGCGCTGCGTCAGCGCCAATGGCCATAAAGCGCTGCGCGAATACACCGCCTGGCTCCTGCAGAACCCCGAACAAGCAACGACCGACGGACTAATCGGCAAACTCCTGGCCGCCGATACCAACCGACTACACGCGACCGAGATCCTGACCATGGTGATGCTGCTTCTTGTTGCAGGCCTTGATACCAGCATCAGCCTGATCTCCAGCACCCTCCTGCATCTTCTGTGTCACGCAGACCGCCGCCGACTCCTCTACCAATCTCCGGGCACGATACCCAAAGCGATAGAGGAAATACTGCGCTACGAGGGCCCGGCCCTGGCCCCCGTCCACCGTGTGGCAACCGAAGAACTCACCTTGGGAGACAACACCATCAAAGAGGGCGATCGCGTCTTTCTGTGCCTGGCCAGCGCCAACCGGGACGAGCGACGCTTCACACAACCCGACACTGTCCTTATAGACAGACACCCCAACCTCCACCTCGGGTTCGGCCATGGAATCCACCGGTGTCCCGGCGCCCCGCTCGCCAGATTGTTGACACAGACCGCCGTGACTGCGCTGCTACACGCACCGATCAACATCGAACTTGCAGTCCATCCCCGCGAGTTGCAATGGCGTCAGGGGAAAGTGCGCTGCCTCAGGAGCCTCCCGGTGCGCTTCAAGAGCGCGACCCACAGCGGGTAGCGGACTCCGTCCGTAACTGCCTGCTGTCGTACCGATCTTGGGACAATTTGCAGAAACTGATGCCACACCCCTCGGCCTGGCGAACCTGACGATCCTCGTCCTCGGCGCGCTCGGATAACCGAAGCCACCGCAGCTCAAGCCACCCCCATCCTATTCAACGAGACCGTCCAGACCAGCAAAGCTACCGCTACGCAACGGCGAAACTTCAGGAAATACGGAAGGTGAACTTCCGGCGAACGCTGGAGAAAAATCGTGCATTCGGACTTCAGAGGTCCTGATCCGCTCTCAACGGGGACGGCGAGTTTCGGTGCGGAGGCCGTGAGCCGCAACCTGGACATTCTCACCGAGCGTGAACAAGCGGTACTCCGGGCCGCGACCGTGCTGGTGGCCGGCTGAGGCAGCGTGGGTGGTGCCGTGGTCGAACCGCTGGCGCGAATGGGCGTCACTGAGACGTTGATGCGACTGTGGCTGGCCCTGGTTGAGCAGGGATACGCGGCTCAACCGTTGCTGGGAGAATTCGGCGGACTCGGGATCCCTTCGACCAAAGACACCTCCGGCGACAGTGCCGTGCTGGCGGTCCTGCGTGTCGGCAAGGGAACCAGACCACCGACCACGAGAGTGGCGCGCTGTCCGCTGGCGACGTCGGTGAAGTGGGTCGAATAGCAAACTCACGCTGAACTCAGGCCCCGGGCGCCGCCTGCGGCGGCGCGGGCCGTGCGGCCTGGCAGCCGTTCGCGCGCCGGGGTCCCCACATAGTCGATCGGCTAGATCAGGAGAAGCCTCGGCTGGCCACGTCGATCACCAGGTCCCGGACGGCGCGCAAAGCGGGGTTGTCGTCGTTCGCCCGCCAGGCTGCGACGAGTTCGACCGGCTCGCCGTCGATCCCGACCACCGGGCGCAGCGCGACGCCGTCCAGCCCGAGCGCCTCGGCTGCTTGCGGTACGAGCGCCAAGCCGAGCCCGGCCCGCACCAGGGCCAGGATCGTGTGCACCTGGGTTAGGTGGTGAACGTACCGGGGCACGATTCCTGCGCTGCGGAACACGCCAACCAGCACCTCGTGGAAGTAGCGGGCCTCAGTCGGCGAGTACATGACGAACGGTTGGCCGTCGAGGTCGCGCACGTGCAGCACCCGGCCCGGCGCGGCCAGCGGATGTCCGGCCGGGATCGCGGCCAGCAGGGCCTCGCGGTGCAACGGGAGGTGCTCCAGCTCCCGGCCGGAGACCGGCGGACGGACCAGGCCCAGGTCGAGCTCCCCGGACCGCAGCTCCTCCAGCTGTATTCCGGACACTCGCTCGCGCAGCACCAGGTCGACGCCCGGCAGTCGGGTGCGAATGGCGCCGACGACGGCGTCGAGCACCGAGTGCGCCGACGACGCCGTGAAACCCAGCGCCACCGTCCCGATCTCACCCGCGGGTACCCGACGCACCGACAGCGCCGCCTGCTCGGACAGCCCGAGGATGCGCCGGGCGTCGCTCAGGAATGCCCGTCCGGCAGCGGTGAGCCGGACGGCCCGGCCGGTCCGGTCGAACAGCTCGACGTCCAGCTCGCGCTCCAGCAGCTGGATCCGCCGGGACAGCGGGGGCTGGGTCATCGACAGTCGTTCCGCCGCGCGGCCGTAGTGCAGGGTCTCGGCGACAGCGACGAAGCTCTCCAGCTGGCTCAGCGTAAACACGGATTCATTATAGGTATCAGTCAATGCTGAAACAGTGTTGGACGCGCATCGTTTTGGTTCTTACGGTGGATCCCAATCGCCCTAGCGGATGCCCCCAGGAGGAATGTTGATGCCCGCCTTCACCCCGACCGAGCTCGCCGAGCGCCTCGGCTCCGGGCTGCTTTCGTTCCCGGTCACCCACTTCACCCGGGATCTGGCGTTCGACGAGCCCGCCTACCGGGAGAACATCATCCGCCTCGGCAAGTACGAGGTCGCCGGCCTGTTCGCCGCTGGCGGGACTGGGGAGTTCTTCTCCCTGACCCCGAAGGAGGTCGGCAACGTCGTCCGGGCGGCCGTCGGCAGCGCGCCGGAGGGCACCCCGATCCTCGCTCCGGCCGGGCACGGCACCGCGCAGGCGGTCGAGATGGCCCGCGACGCCGAGGCGGCCGGCGCCGACGGCCTACTGTTGTTCCCGCCCTACCTCACTGAGTCCTCCCCCGACGGCCTCGCCGCTCATGTGCGCGCGGTCTGCGAATCCACGTCGCTGGGCGTGGTGCTCTATAGCCGGGCGAACGCTGTGTACACATCGGAGACGGTGGCCGCGCTTGCTGACGCCTGCCCGAACCTGGTCGGGTTCAAGGACGGTGTCGGTGACCTGGAGGAGATCACGCGGATCCACTCGCGTCTCGGCGACCGCTTGGTGTACATCGGTGGGCTGCCGACGGCGGAGACGTTCGCGCTGCCGTACCTGGAGTTGGGTGTCACGACCTACAGCTCGGCGATCTTCAACTTCCTGCCCGAGTTCGCCCTGACCTTCTACCGCGCGGTGCGGGCAGGAAACAGGGAGACCGTGCGCCGACTGCTTGACAACGTCGTGCTGCCCTACACCGCGATTCGCGACCGAAAGGCGGGTTACGCGGTCAGCATCGTCAAGGCCGGCATGAATCTCATCGGACACCCGGCCGGCCCGGTACGTCCGCCCCTGACCGACCTTGATGACGCCGAAAATGCGCTGTTGGTCGACGTCGTCGAGATGTCACGCACCGCCGCCAGCTGAGCACCGGCTGACATTTCGCTACCGACCGCGATGCAGCTGAAGGAGACACCCGTGCCCGCTCCCCCACAGACCTGCCCGACCGGCGCCATGATGATCGGAGCCGAACCCGTCATCGGCACGGGCGAGGAAGTCCGGTCCGCCGATCCCCGTACTGGCGCGGCTCTCGGCCCCGCCTACCCGGCGGCGTCGGTCGAGCAGGTCGAGCGAGCCTGCGCGCTAGCAGCGCAGGCGTTTCCGGTGTTTCGGGCGACCACCGCCCAGCGACGTGCCGAGTTCCTCGAGTGCATCGCCGATCTGCTCGACGAGCGCCGGGAGGCACTGGTCGAGCGCGCTCACCTCGAGACCGCGCTGCCCCGTCCGCGGCTCACCGGCGAGGTCGGTCGCACCAGCGGTCAGCTGCGCCTGTTCGCCGCGGAGCTGCGGGCCGGGACCTGGCAGGCCGCCCGGATCGATCCGGCACGGCCCGGCCGCGCCCCGCTGCCACGCCCCGATATCCGGCAGCGCCGGATCGCGCTCGGCCCGGTCGCGGTGTTCGGCGCGAGCAATTTTCCGTTGGCCTTCTCCACCGCTGGAGGCGACACGGCGTCGGCGCTGGCCGCGGGGTGCCCGGTCGTTGTCAAGGCGCATCCGGCACATCTGGGTACCGCGGAGCTGGCGGCACGGGCGATCGCCGACGCAGCGGCCGAGACGGGGATGCCTGAGGGCGTGTTCTCCCAGCTCGTCGGCGGCGGGACCGAAATCGGTGCCCGGCTCGTCAGCGATCCGCGGATTCGTGCCGTGGGCTTCACCGGGTCCCGCGGCGGCGGGCTTGCGATCGCGGCCGCAGCTGCGGCGCGGCCAGTGCCGATCCCGGTCTACGCCGAGATGAGCAGCATCAATCCGGTGCTGCTGCTACCCGCAGCGCTCGGATCCCGCGGCGCCGAGCTGGGCGACGCGTTCGCCCGATCCCTGACGCTCGGCGCCGGGCAGTTCTGCACCAACCCTGGCTTGGTGCTTGCCGTCGACGGACCGGGCCTCGACGCGTTCACCAGGGCCGCGGCCGACGCCGTAGCCACCAACGCCGGAGCCACCATGCTCACCACCGGTATCGCCGGCCACTACGCCACCGCCGGTGACACCCTTACCGCCCGGGACGGCGTCGATGAGCTCGCACGCGGCAGCCGACCCGGCGATGCGGCCGGGGGCTGCGCCAGGCTGCTGACCGTAGCCGGCGCCCGTTTCGTCGCCGATCCGAAGCTGCAGGCCGAGGTCTTCGGTGCGACGTCGCTGCTCGTCCGATGCGCAGACACCACCGAGTTGACCGCAGCCGTATGCGCGCTGGAAGGTCAGCTCACCGCCACCGTGCACGCAGATGAGGCCGATTACCCGCTCGCCGCGAAGCTGCTACCGCTCTTAGAGGAGCGGGCCGGTCGCATCCTGTTCGATGGCTGGCCCACCGGAGTCGAGGTGGGACACGCAATGGTGCACGGTGGCCCGTTCCCGGCCACGACAGACCCGCGCAGCACCTCGGTCGGGACACTCGCGATCGAGCGCTTCCTGCGACCCGTCGCCTATCAGGACGTTCCGGCGGGTCTGTTGCCGGCCGAGGTTCGCGACGACAATCCGGTTGGCGTATGGCGTCGACTCGACGGTGAACCCGGTCGAGACGCGCTCGCCGCCGACAGCGCCGATTAACCAGTGTCGGCCATGTGACGGGTTACCCCCGGCCAGATCCGGCCCTCGCCGACCATTCCCGCGACCGCCCGGTCGCAACCCTTCCAATGTTGTGAGGACCTAATGACACCG
The DNA here is from genome assembly GCF_056431445.1 of Saccharopolyspora sp. NPDC045941. NCBI lineage: Bacteria > Bacillati > Actinomycetota > Actinomycetes > Pseudonocardiales > Pseudonocardiaceae > Saccharopolyspora > Saccharopolyspora sp. NPDC045941. The sequence continues at coordinate 51,564 of NZ_JBWKKU010000011.1, read as the reverse complement.
CGATCGTTCACGTCGTCACTGCCACCTCTCCCCGCCACGGGCCCCCACTGGCGTACACACCCGCAGTCGGCAGTCGTCGATGCTCAACCCGCGGCGCTGTCCGCGCACGGCACGCCTTTCGATGGGAGCTCCCGCCATGGCCACTCCTGAAGTCAGTTCGGACGGCCTGCGCCAGTCCTCGCCCGAGGCAGCGCTCGGTGGGCAGGCAGCACCCCGGCCGAGAAGACCCAGCCGTGACTCGATCGCGGCCGGTGTGAAGGCAGCCGCGGGAATCTTCGGGCTCTTCGCCGTCTGGCAGCTGCTGGTGATCATCTTCAATCCGCCGGAATACCTGCTCGTCGGGCCGATCTCGGCCTTCGCCGAGCTGATCGAGCGGCCCGGGTACTTCGCGAGCAACACCTTCGTCACGCTGCAGGAGGCGCTTGCCGGTTTTGCGCTCGGCACCGCGCTCGGGGTTCTGTGCGGCGCGGCGCTGCACTACTCGACGACCGTGCGCAGTTTCCTCTACCCCGCGCTCATCGCGATCGACACCATCCCCAAGGTCGCGCTCGCACCGCTGTTCATCGTGTGGTTCGGGTTCGGCTTCGAGTCCAAGGCGTTCGTCGCGATGGCCATCGCGTTCTTCCCGCTGGTGATCAACACCTATGACGGCCTGAGCTCGGTACCCCACGAACTGCAGGAGCTCGCACGGATCAACAAGGCGTCGCAGTGGAAGAAGATGACGAAGATCGAGTTCATCTACGCGATCCCATCGATCTTCTCCGGAGCGAAGATCTCCATCTCGCTCGCGGTGGGTGGGGCGGTCGTCGGTGAGTTCATCGCCGGCTCGAAGGGGTTGGGATATGTCATCCTCCTCGCCAACAGCCAGGTCGACCTGCCGTCGATGTTCGCGGCCTTCATCGTGCTCGCCGCCATCGCCCTGGCGTTGTTCTTCATCGTCGACTTCGCGGGACGAAAGCTGGTCCCGTGGAAGAACCACGCGAAGTGACCGCGGGGATCGGAGACTCGAATGCGGAACTCCACTCGTAAGATCGCCGCGATCGTCGGGGCGGTGCTACTCGTGGCCCTGTCGGGCTGCACGAGCGGCAGCGGAAAGAACTCGATGACCCTCATGCTCGACGTGGCGTACCTGCCAAAGCACGCCCCGTTCATCTCGGCCGTCGAGCGGGGCTTCTTCAAAGCGGAAGGCATCGACCTTACGGTCATGCCGGGGTCGGGTTCGACCAACACCGTCACCTCCGTCGACACCGGCAAGGTCGACGCCGGCTGGGCGGACTTCGGCGCCACGGTCACCAGCCAGGGCAGGGGCGCCAAAGTCAAACAGGTCAACCTCCTGCAGGCCAGGTCCGCCTATGCGGTCGTCGCCCTCGCGGGCACCGGAATCAACGGATGGGCCGATCTCCCGGGCAAGACAGTCGCCACCGAGGGCGCGGGTGCGATGACCGCGATGTGGCCGTTCGCGATGAGCAAGCTGGGACTCAAGGAAGGCGATGTCAACGTCGTCCACGCCTCGAGCGGATCGAAGATCCCCGGACTGCTGGCCGGTCAGTGGGACGCCAACCTCGCCCTGTACGTCTCTGACGAGCCCGCCATCGACGCGCTCGACCGGCAGGCCGTGGTGCTGAAGTGGTCCGACCTCGGCATCGACCTCTACGGCAACGGGATCGTCGTCTCCGACGAGAAGCTCAGAACCGATCCCGAGCAGGTGCGGCGGTTCAACCGGGCGATGCAGAAGGGCTTCCTGTGGGCGTGCCAGCACCCGGCCGAGGCCGCGCAGGACTTCCAGAAAGAGGTCTCGGGCTACGAAACCAAGACCATCACCCTCGCCATCGGCGAGCAATGCGCCCTCAACTGGGGCACCGGCGAGTCGGCGAACCAATTCGGCGTCATGGACGACACCGGCGCCCAGAAAATGATCGACGTCGCCCGCCAGTTCCTCGGCCTGAACCCGGCGAGCAACCTCACCCCAGTCGACGTGTACAGCAACGCCTACCTCGAGCCGCTGCACCACAACGAGACCATCCAGGCGCCGTGACGGCCGGACGGAGAGTCACATGAACAACGAGTACGCCATCTCGGTCAACAACGTGGGGAAGACCTACCGATCCCGGGACGGCCAGCACAACACGGTGCTCAAAGGGCTGGACTTCCACGTGAAGCCGGGACAGTTCGTCTCGATCGTCGGCCAGTCGGGAAGCGGGAAGACCACGCTGCTCAAGACGATCTCCGGCCTGCAGGAGCCCACCGAGGGCGAAATCCTGGTCAAGGGGCGGCCGATCCGCGACGGGATCGAGGACATCGCGATGGTGTTCCAAAGCCCCGTGCTCCTGCCGTGGCGCAACAACATCGACAACGTGCTCCTGCCGCTGGAGTTCCGCGGCACCCGCACCGACGAGTCACGCCGCTACGCCCAGGAACTGCTCGAAATGGTCGGGCTGGGCGGCAAAACCGAGCACTACTCCTACGAGCTCAGCGGCGGGATGCAGCAGCGGGTGGCCATCTGCCGTGCGCTGGTCTCCCACCCCGAGCTGCTGCTCATGGACGAGCCCTTCGGCGCACTCGACGCCATGACCCGCGACTCGATGAACTTCGAGATCCAGCGCATCTGGCAGACCACGGGGTGCAGCGTCCTGTTCGTGACACACAGCATCTCCGAGGCGGTCTGGCTCGGGGACCGAGTGGTCGTCGTCGGCGGCCGCCCCGGCCGGATCGTCGCCGACATCGCGATCGACCTCCCTCGGCCCCGGGGCAAGGAGCACCGGTACTCCGCAGCCTTCTCCGACTACACAACGGAAATCGAATCCCACATCGGTGTCATGACCGGAATCAGCTGACCGCCGCCAGCCCGGCCTCCGACCCGAAATCGACATCAGGGAAACCCAATGCTGAGCCTCACCGCAGACGCCTCGCAGGTCGAACGGACCTACGGACTCAATGCACGCAAGAGCCTGCTGTTCTCCGCGATCCGCCTCGACTCCCACCCGCTCGTCGCACCACTGATCGCACGGACCGGCAACGGCCAGTACCTGCTCGTGCGCCAACAAGAGCAGGGCAACGCCCTCTCGGCCGGGGTCCCGAAGGACCAGATCAAGTTCTACGCACCCTGGGTCACGATCGACCCCCGAATCGTCGCCGACACCCCCGCCTCGGCGTCGCTGACCAGCCTGGTGCGGGAACTCGCCGACGGCGCTGCGGTGAGCCTCGCGGCCGACGTCGTCTACAGCCACTACCGCACGCTCTCCGGCTCCGTCGAACTCGTCGTCTCCGACCAGGACCCCACCCCGGTCACCGCATACGAACTCGACCTCGAGGAGGTCCTGACGAGGTTCGCGGCCTGGCGCGAGACGGGCGTCCACACCGCGCGGCGGCTGATCGAGGGCGTCGCACACCTTTCGGGCCTGGCGGAGGAGTTCACCGCCGGCGAGGACAGCCGGTTCTCGGCGCTGAAGACGCTCGTCGCCGACCGCTCCCTCGACGCGCTGCTCCTCGCTGCACCGCCCAACTTCACCGAGGCGACCGGGTTCGCGCAGCCGGACGGAACAGTCGCCCTGTGGCTTGCCGGTTCGGACAGGCTGGTCGTGCTGGCACCCGACGGAGCCTCCGGGGTCTCCGCGTCTCCCGCCGGCCGGTTCCCGTCCATCGGCGCCGCCGTCCAAGCGCTGGCCCGCGGCATGCGGACCGGCGTCGAGGACGAGTGGATCAGCGTCGGTCTTGCCCGCGAGCTCGAGCGCGAGGGAGCGGAACTGATTCCGGTCTCGACAGACCTCGGCCACTGGCGGGACGTCCGCGACCACGAGGACCTCGCGTTCCAGGTCGTCGCCGCCCGGGCGAGCGTGTTCGCCATTGAGGAGGCCCTGGCCTGGGCGGAGAAGGGCCTCGACGCCGGCCGCTCGTTCTCCGAACTCGACATCAACGCCGTGTACCTCGACAAGATCGCCGAATTCCGCACGGTGAACGAGATCCCCTTCGGCATCGAGCCCTACTTCACCAACCTGCACTCGTCCAACCGGATGCTCTTCCCCGGCCCGCCCGTTGACTACCCGATCAACGACGAGACGACCTGCATCCAGCTCGACGCCGGGGTGCGCATCGTCGTCGACGGGGTCACCGTCGCCACCTCCGACATGGCCCGCTCCCTGCCCCGCACCGCGGCGGCGAAGGAGGCGTACAGCTTCTTCTTCGACGTGGTGCGCGAGGGCATCATCGGGCAGCTCAAGCCCGGCGTGGTGTGCGAGGACGTGCACGAGGGAGCCTTGCGCTACCTGGCGCCCCACCTGGACCGGATGGTCGCGATCGGAATGCTCGGAACGGACGTCGACTTCAACGGCGAATACCGCAAGCGCAACGTCGGCCACCTCATGGGCAAGCAGGAGTCGTTCGCCAACGAACTCCGGCCTGGCTACAAGCACGTCCTCGAAGTCGGCTCGTATGGTGCCGCCGAAATCCCGTGGCGCTACGAGAACGCGGCCATCGGCACCGAGGACCTCTGGTACATCGGACGCGACCGGACCTACATCGTGAGCAAACGATGACGCCCGAACAGCCAGATCGTGCGTGCGGAGCGGGTGCAACGCGGGGCCGAGACGCGCGATCCAACCCGCATCGCTTGCCCGGCATATCGAATTGGGATGCAACATGACTGACGTGCAAGAGCGTCTCAAAGCGCTGTCCATCGAGCTCCCTGCGCTCAGTGCGCCCCGCTACGCGTATGAGGCGACCGTACGATGCGGCGATCTCCTCTATGTGTCCGGCCAAATCTCACGGACCGCCTCGGGCGAGATCCTGCAAGGCTGTCTGGGAGACGATGCGACCGTGGCTGACGGAGTGACCGCCGCGAGAACCTCCGCGCTCAATCTACTGGCGCGCATACATGACGCAGTCGGCCTCGGCAACGTACGGCAGGTACTGAAGCTCAATGCCTGGGCCACGAGTTCACGAGACTTCGTGGACCAGCCGACCGTGATCGATGGGGCTTCGCAGCTGTTGCTCGACGTTCTGGGCGACGCGGGTCGCCACGCACGAACCGCCCTGCCAGCCCACGTGCTCCCCCAAGGTGCGCTCGTGGAACTCGACGCCACGATCGCCCTTCGCGGCTAGACCGTAAGAGGTGAGCGTCTCGACGTCTTAGTTGACGAGTGATCGCACAGGAATCGTGCTGGTCAGCACCCAATACGTTGCTCACCGCGAAAAGTCCGGGTCACCACGTGCGAGCTCAACTGGCACGCCCACATCCAAAAATACTCAACTTGCGCCTTTGGGCAACATTCACGGGTCGCGCACGCCCCACCGCCTCGGATGACCTGGTCACGACTTGATGCCGCTGCTTAGGCTCACAGGCACTGCGTCGAATCTCCCCTTTTCGACGCCACCTCCGTCTCGATGCGAATGGAGCTTGATGATGATGATTCGAAAGCTGGCCGCGGCCGCCCTGCTCACCCTGGGGGTCGCCGCCGCCACCCAGGGCGTGGCGTCCGCAGCCACGTGGGTCCCGGCCGGGGTCTACCCGTCGAGCAGTGCCTGCGCCAGCGCGGGCAACGCGGGCTTCCCGCAGGGCCGCTGGGTCGGCTGGCGCTGCGAGAACCTGCACGACGGCCAGTACCAGCTGTGGGTGCAGCCGAAGTACTGATCCGGTGCGTGGTGCGGGGGCGCGTCCGTTGTGGACGCGCCCCCGTTTCGCTGCGGTTTCCAGGGTTCTGAAGGAATCCCGCGGGGACCGCAACGCATGGTGCTGCCATGAGATCAGCGCGTTTTCTCCGCACGGCCGCGATGCTGCCCGTCGTGGTCATGCCGCCACTGGCCGCCGTGAGCCTCGCGGTGGCGAGGAGCCATCTGCAGGCCCACCCAGCCTCACGTTCCCAACGAGGAACCGCCGCACCACGGGATGCCGCACATTCGTTCGCGTCCCGCTGCGCGACACCCATACGAGGTCTTCGACAGCCCAGAGACTTCGTGGGACGTCTCACCAGGACACAATCCCGGCGTCGTCGAACAGCCCTCCGGTCGGGCCGTCGTCCGGCAGCGTGGCGAGCCGAATGGCGATCTTGGCGCCTTCTGCGGGCGTGCTGGTTCCGTGGAAGCCGTTGAGATCGGTCGCGACGTAGCCGGGGCAGGCGTTGTTGATTTTGATGTTGGTGCCGCTCAGCTCCTTGGCGTACTGGATGGTGACCGCGTTGAGGAACGTCTTCGACGGTGAGTAGGCCCCGCTGACCCCGCCGAGGTCGATGCCCGGCGTGGTCTGCAAGGTCAGGGAAGCGACGTGGCTGGACTGGTTCACGATCCGCGGACGCTCGGAGCGGCGCAGGAGCGGCAGCATCGCGTTGATGACCCGGACGACGCCGATCACGTTGGTCTCCACCACCGCCCGCATGCTCTCCGGCGTGACGGTCGAGGGCTCCTCCGGCCATGCCCCAGCGATACCGGCGTTGTTGACCAGCACGTCGAGCCGCCCAGCGCGCTCCTCGATCAGTGCGGCGGCGGCCGAAACGCTCGCGTCGTCGGTCACGTCGAGAAGCACACCGAACGCGTCGACGCCGGCCGCGCGGAGCTTCGCCACGGCATCCTCCCGGCGCTGCTCGTCCCGTGCCCCGATTCCGACGCTCCAGCCCAGCGCGCCGAGCCCGGCCGCGATCTCGTATCCGATTCCCTTGTTCGCGCCGGTGACCAGCGCAATCGTCTGTTCGCTCATGCCTTTGATCGTGGCCGGGCACTGGCGGGGAACCAACACCGTCTGAGTCACGCAACGATACCCAGCTGATATGGATCGGGCGGTAGCCTGAACGGGTGGAGACGCGGGAGTTGCGGTACTTCGTTGCGGTCGCCGAGGAGTTGCACTTCGGCCGGGCCGCCCAGCGCCTGGGCATCGCCCAGCCGCCGCTGTCGCGGACGATCACTCAGCTTGAGCGACGGCTCGGAGTCGCGTTGCTGGAACGCACCAGCCGCAAAGTCTCGCTCACCGAAGCCGGATCAGTGCTGCTGGCCGAAGGCCGGGCGATCCTCGGCGCGCTGGCCGCAGCCGAGCGGCGCACCCAGCGTGCCGCGACGAGTAAGCCCTCGCTCGTCCTGGCCACCAAGGCCGGCGCCTCCGGCGAACTGCTGGCAAAGTTGCTCGACGCGTACGCCGCCGAACCGGGTGCCGTCGCCGTCGACCTGCTGCTCTGCGAATCCCAGCCCCAGCAAACGCTGCATGACGGCCAGGCCGACGTGGCGCTGCTGCATCAACCCTTCGACTCGACGGCCGAACTCGACACCGAAATTCTGAACACCGAGGGACAGGTCGCCATTCTTCCCACCTCGCATCCGCTCGCTGGCAGATCCCACGTCCGGATGGCGGATGTCAGTTCACTGCCGGACCTCCCGCTTGCCCGCTGGCCCGGCCCCGACGGCGCCTACCCCGAGGGCCCCGGCGCGGAAGTACGCAACCAGACGCAGCTCTTCCAGCTGATCGCGCTCGGCCGCACCACCGTGGTCATGCCCGAATCCTGCCGCGCCAACCTGCTCGAAGACCTGGCCGCCGTGCCGGTTCTAGACGCGCCGACCGTGACGACAGTCATCGCCTGGCCGCCACACAGCCGCTCCCGAGCACTCGCCGATCTAGTCCGCGTAGCCACACGCCTCTGAGCCTTCGCTCCCGCAGCCCCGTCCCTCCGTTCGCGGAGTTCCTGTTGTGGCACCGCAATCGCCCGGTGGCATACCGATAATCGTTGCTATCCATACGGATTTTTGTGCTGCGCATGGTTGGCGCACGGTGTTCAGCGGGGCTCTGCTGCTCGCCGGATGCGGCCAGCCGACGTCGCCCCCCGCCCGCCACCCGTGACCGGGCAATCGGCCCTATCGGCGCCGTTCACAGCGCACCTCCGGCACGTGGTCGCGGCAGGGACCCGGCCGCGGCACCGGCGTTAACCATTTCCGAAGAAGCGGACTCGACCACGACCCAGCCTTGCCGAGGCACTGCTTTCACCGCGAACGCGCCGCGGTACAGGTCACGTTCAAACGGTTCGATGCGGTGGTAGCAGAACACAGTCTCGGGCATGCCAAGTATGGCGGGAGCGTTTACGAAAAGCGGGATCTCGGCTAGCAAGTACCGTGCCGCCATGTTCAGCTCTTCCTCCGTGAGACTGCCGTCGGTTCTCCGCCTGCTCCTCGCGACTGACTCAGACTCGGCCAGACAGGCTTTCCTGAAGTCTTCATCCGACCCGAAGACCTCCGCAACCTCGTCCCTCGTGCGCAGGTACTCCTCGTTCTCGTTGAGCCAGGCGAAGTCGATGATCATCTGCTCGGGGGACGCGACGCCGAGCATGGCAAGCGACCCGCTTATCTTCCCGCGCAGCCTTCGTGCCTCGCGTCGCGTCTTCCGTTCTGCTTCCACCGCCGGATAGCCGCGGGCCTGCATCGTGAAAGCGGTGGTCGTGTCAGGGAGGAACACATGCAGCGACTCGAACTCGGTTACCGCCCACCGCAGGAGCTCGTCCAGTCGTGCTTGTTTGAAGTAGCCGTTGAAAAGAGCTGTGCCAACAAGGGCGTGTCGACGCCGCTGGAAAATCCGGGCGCTCTCCTCGGTCGCAGGTTCATGCCGCATCACAGGCTGGCGATCTGCGTTCACACTTCCAGTCGTCATGGGTGTAATCACGTTGTGTGCACCTTTTGTTTGAAAACTGTTTCCAGCGAAGTGCCCGTTCCGAAGGTCAAGATGCCGGGCGGCCCGACGGAGGTCACGCTCAACCCGGGCGAGACCGCGTTCGCCGGCGTGCTCGTCGAGCGCGGCGACAAGGCGGACCCGAACACCGTGGTCGCCACCGGTTTCAGCGTCAGCGCGCCGGGCGTCGACGGCCCGGTGAACGCCAACATCATCGGCACCGACGGCACCAGCACCGAGAACGGCTGTCTCTACGCCGAGTTCCCGCTCAAGTCGATGAAGGCCGGCACCCTGCAACCCACCACCCAAGGCGTCACCGTCTTCTGATCCGGTGAACGTCAGTGAGGAGCACCCGTGACCGGATACTTGGTCCCGGGTGCCCCCGACCGCATCGCCCGCGGGGTCAGCCCGGGGTTATGCACTCGTGCCAGTGAGGACCTGCTCCAAGTAGGGGTTGATCAGGATTCCTTCTGGATCAAGAGATCGGCGGATCCGCTGTACATCATGCCAGCGTGGATAGCGGGGTGCGAGGCTGCGCGCGGTCTGGGAGTGCAGCTTCGCCCAGTGCGGGCGACCATCAAAGTCGCCGAGAACCCTTTCGGCGCAATGAAATATCTTGTCGTGCGGGCTGTGCGCATCGGTCGCCAAGTTGACGTAACCGGTTGGGCGCCCGTAAGCCGGACTGAGCGGGATGTCATTTCCGGGCGCTACCCGAATCTCCAGGGGCAGCGAAACCACCTCGCCGGCCGACGGTAGTGCTCGACGCAATTCTTGCAACGCCTGCCCCAACGCCTCGAGTGGCACGGCGTACTCCATCGCCACCACCCGGACGCGTTGTGGGAACGTGAAAACCCGATGGCTCACGTCGACGAACGACCGAAGCGGCCGGCGCGTCAGGACTTTGGAAGCAAATGGCACGAGCGCGGCATTGCGCCGGTGGGTCTGGAGCACGCCATGCAGCCCGACATGGCCCGCCAGATAGTGATCTCGCCAGGCCTGCCACCGCGACGGGGGCCTGCGCGGCGCCGTCGTGCGCGACATGGCCCGGATGTGCACCGAGTCGCTCCACATCGGCCAGAAGAAGATTGGGTGATCAACGTTCGCGATGAGTTCGGGCAGTTGCCCGATCAGCCGGGCGAAGGGCTCCGTTCTCTCCTCAAGGCCGAGCGAAAATGCCGGTACGCAACGAAATGTGATCGTGGAGATAACCCCCAGTGCGCCCAAGCCCAGACGAGCGGCCGAGAACACGTCTGGTTCGGACGTCGCCGAGCACTCCACGAGTTCCCCGTGTCCTGTGATGAGCCGCATACTCGCGATCTGACTCGACAGGCAGCCATACCGGGTGCCCGAACCGTGCGTCCCCGTCGAGACCAGGCCGGCCGCGGTTTGAACGTTGATGGTCCCCATGTTCTCGAGCGCGAGTCCGTACCGGTCCAACTCGGCGTTGATGCGCCAGAGCGGTGTGCCGGCTTGGACCGTGACCGTCATGCCGACGGGGTCCACCGCGACGACATCGGCGTACTCGTGCAGATCAACGAGGGTGCTATCCGTGCTGACCAGAGGCGCGAAGGAGTGCCCGGATCCGGCGAGGCGCAGCGGCTGACCGGTGGCACATGCGTCTCGCACGTACTGGGCCAACTCGTCCTCACTACGCGGACTGACGCGACGGGCCGGGGTGCATCGGGCGGACCCAGCCCAGTTTGTCCACATCGATCGGGTGTCGGGGCGCTCTGCGATGCCAGTCATGGCAGGAACCTGTGCGAGGCGTAGCCGACCTGCTTGTAAATCCAACTGTAAGTCTCGGCCATTCCCTCCCGCAGCGAGACGGACGGTGCCCAGCCGAGCTGTTCGCGGATCAGCGTGTTGTCGCTGTTTCGTCCCCGCACACCTTGGGCAGCGGAAAGGTTGTAGCGCCGTTTCAGCGAGCTGCCAGCGATTTCCTGGACCAGATCGACGAGTTCGTTGATGGTGACAAGCTCGTCGCTACCCAGGTTGAGCGGCTGGTCGCAGTCGCTGCGCATGATGCGGCGAATGCCCTCGACGCAGTCGTCTATGTAGGTGAAACTCCTGGACTGCTCCCCGTCGCCCCAGATCTCGATCTTGTCGTCGTTGTTGATGACCGCAGCGGCAACTTTCCGGCAGATCGCGGCCGGGGCTTTCTCGCGCCCGCCGTCCCACGTTCCGTGCGGGCCGTAGATGTTGTGGAAGCGGGCTACCCGGGTGCGCAGGCCGAAGTCCTCAGCGAAGTGCCGGCACATGCGCTCGTCGAAGAGCTTCTCCCACCCGTAACCGTCTTCGGGCATCGCCGGATAAGCCATCTCTTCCCGCAATGGTTCGAGATCCGGGGCGGCCTGGTGGGCGGCGGCGTAGACGCAGGCGGAGGAGGAGAAGAAGAACCGGTCCACGCCGGCATCGCGGCTGGCCATGAGCAGGTGCGTGTTGATCAGCACGGACAACATGCAGCGCGCCTTGTTGCCTTCGATGAAGCCGATGCCGCCCATGTCGGCGGCTAGGTTGTAAACCTCGTCCATCCCGTCGACCGCCGCACGTGCCGCGTCGAGAAGCGATAGGTCGGCCACGACGTTTTCCGCGTCGGGATGCACCTGGAACCACTCGTCAACCGGTTTGCAGTCGACCACTCGTACGCGGTAGCCCTCGCTCAGCAGTCGAGCGGCCAAGTGCCCGCCGATGAAACCTCCCCCGCCAGCTACGAGGGCTGAACTCCTGTGGTCACTCATGGCAACCAACTCCCTGGTCAGGATGAACATGTGTAATCGATCTGGACAAGTGGGACTACTTCGACAGGTCGACCGGCCACCCGCATGCCTGTCTGGCGAGTTTCGCTGGGCCGTCAGGGCACGAGAACCTCCTCGAAGCGGGTGGCTATGGGTTCGATCGCAAAAGCGCGGCGGGCGTACTGCTGTCCCGCCTCACCCATGCGCTGACGACGTGCGGAGTCAGCGAGCAGGGCGAACGCTGCCGCCACGTACTCATCCGGGTCATCTGGGTTGACTACGAGCCCAGCTCCAGTTTCCTCCAGCAGCTGCGCGGCACGATTCGTCGAAGGGATGGCGGCGAGCACCGGGCGCCCGGCGCAAAGGTAGGCCAGCACCTTCGAGGGAACCGACATCTGACCCGCTTCTGTGCTGAGCCCAGCGAGCAGCACGTCAGCTGCTGCGAACATGGACGGGACCCGGTCGTAGGGCTGGAAGTCGTACAACCGCAGCCGACGTATTCCCAGTTGGCGCGCCCTTTCCAAGGCAAGGCGGCCAGTTCCCTCGCTGACGACGTACACGACGCCGCTGTTCCGGGCGTCGCAGGCCTTCGCCAGCCGCACCAGCAGGTCTGCGCCGTGGCGATCGTCCAGCGTGCCGGAGTAGAGGAAGATGTGCTCTCCGGAGCTGCGGTCGGACCTCGCCGGTGCCCAGTCGTCGCTGTCGCATTCCATTTCTGCAAGCGGCGCCCAGTTCTCGATCACCGTGATGTTCTCCGACGGCACCCCGCACTGGCGAACGAAAGCCGCGAACGGCTCGGCGATGGCAACAACCGCATCGCTGCTCAGCAAAGTGGCTTTCTCGCACCGTGCGGTGCGTTCCCACTCGTCGTGGTGGCCGGTCTCGCCGCTGGGTGCACGCGCGGAGTAGACATCCTGCAACCAGTACACGAACCGGATCCCCCGCTCAGCGCAGGTTTGCTGGATGTCCCGCTGAACCGGGACCGGGCTATTCCCCGAAATCACCACGTGGGGCGCGAACTCTCTGATGAGTCCGCCGACGTCCTGCCCGTACGTGCCGGGACCCGAACCGCGGTGTCCTTGCCGAGGCATGCCGATGATCGACAGGCGGTCGGAGTCCGTTTCGCCGACCCGCAACTTCCCTTGTCCGACTGCGATCGTCGAGCAGTACACGTGGCGGACACAATGCCCTCGCCGGGCCAGTTCGCGGCTGAGTTCGGCTTGGAAGGGATGTCCCAGGTAATCGTGCACAACTATGCGTGCGGCGCGTTGACTGGCGATGATGACCTCCGGATGCCGTGCGGCCCAGGAGCGCTGCGGTCGGCGTCCTCACTTCCTACTCGGGAGCAGCGCATTGAGCCCAGTGGGTCAGGCAAAAAGTGCACGATTCTCTGCCCTTTTCCACCGGATCTCTGTCGTGCCCGACTCGCGCCGTGTTGTCTGTCTCCCCGACAGGGCCGGACAGTGTGATGTCACGGTCAGCACCGAGGCTCGTGAGCGGATCGAGGCGCGGTGCGCGTTCGCCATCCCATGAAAATGCACGCCTGAGGACTCGGACAGCCATGATCGACGCCCGCCACCGGAATACCGCATTCCTGGTTGCCGGCTGCTTCTTCATGGAGAACCTGGACGGCACGATCGTCACCACGGCCGCCCCGAGCATCGGCGAGTCGCTCGGTGTCCCACCGACCGCAGTCGGCCTGGTGATGACGGCCTATCTGCTCACCCTCTCCGTGCTGATCCCGCTGAGCGCCTGGCTGACCAGCAGATTGGGTGTCCGGCTGGTATTCCTGGCCGCCATAGCGATCTTCACGCTGGCCTCGCTCGGTTGCGCGGCGAGCGGCAGCCTTCCGGTGCTGGTGGCCATGCGGGTGGTGCAGGGCGTCGGCGGCGCGATGATGGTGCCGGTCGGGCGAATGGTGGTGCTGTCCAGGACGGATAAACCGGACCTGTTGCGGGTGATGGCCTACATCGTGTGGCCCGGTCTGCTGGCACCGGTCGTCGCACCGCTGGCCGGCGCACTGATCACCACGTATGCGTCCTGGCAGTGGCTGTTCCTGATCAACGTGCCACTAGGTGTGTTCGCCTTTGCCGTGGCCTGGAAGCTGATCGGGGAAGCCGACAGCGGCACCGCCCGGAGGCCGCTGGACTGGCTCGGCCTGCTGCTCACCTGCGGCGCGCTCGGCGGGATCACCTATGCCGCGCACCTGATTTCGGACACGGACGCAGGCTGGCCGGTAACCGCCACTCTGACCGCGCTGTGCCTCGCCGTGCTCGCCGTTGCCGGCTGGCACCTGCTGCGCACCCCGAGCCCGTTGGTCACCCTGCACACGCTGCGCGTGCCGACCTTCCGGCTCTCCCAGTCCAGTGGGTTCCTGTTCTGGATCGTGGTCGGAGCCGCACCGTTCTTGTTTTCGCTGATGTGCCAGGAGGTGTTCGGCTACAGCGCGACCAGCTCGGGCGCATTGGTGCTGTTCATCTTCGTCGGTAATCTGGCGATCAAACCGGCGACCACTCCGCTGCTCAACCGCTTCGGCTTCCGGCCGGTGCTGCTCGCCGCCACGATCACCCTCGCTCTGTGCATGACCGGTCTCGGTTTCACCACCTCGTCCACCCCGTGGCCGATGCTCGCCGGGCTGGCCCTGCTGTCCGGGGTCGCCCGCTCGGTAGGGCTGACCGCTTACGCCACGATCGGGCTCAGCGATGTCCCGCCCGAGCAGATGCGCGATGCCAACACGCTGGCCGCCACCACGCAGCAGCTGTCTACCGGGCTGGCTATCGCGGTGGCCACGGTGACCCTGCGGCTCGGCGAGCCCTTGGGTGAGCTGGTATTCGGTGTCCGCGCCGGAGCCGCCTACACCGTGGCCTTCACCCTGCTCGGGCTGACCGCGCTGATCGCCACCGCCGGGGCGTTACGCCTCCACCCCCATGCCGGCAACGCCGTGCGCACAATCCGCCCGCCGCGCCCTGCAGGTGTCGGCTGAAGCAGGGATTCCCCAATTTTAGGCAAAATCGGGAACCCCTACCGCCGGACGAGGCGGCGGCACTGGGGTGCCCCGGCCTTCCATCGGATTCGCCCTTCCCACCGTTGATATTCGGCCGCTCTCGTCTCCGGACGCCGAGAGGTAGCGTTTTTTCAGCCTGGTCGGCCCGCAGCCGCGGGTCGTGAAGCTGCAACGTCGACGGGCTGTCGCATGCGCCGCAGGCGCATAGCCCACCTACGACACCCGCGCTGGCGCGGGTTCACTGCGCCCGTGCCCCTGGGGCACTCCTGGGCGAGGACGGCCCCTCCGCCGTGTATTGGACATACATCAGGAGGGGCACCCACAGACCAGGAAGCCTCTGTAACTCCCGCAGGGGGCCGCCACCCGCACCGCCACGCAGAACGAGGATGGAAAAACTCAATACTAGTCCTGTTGGACAAAAAATCGACCAGGGGCTTGATCCACGCGGCAGGTGTCATTCAGTCTCGGTGCCTGATCCGCGTTTTCGGCAGGGAGGTACTGCAGTGGCAGCGAGGCTCAGCGTACGACAGGCGGGCATCGCCCGGATCGCGACCACAGAAGACTTCTCCATCCTTGCCTGCACGAGGGTGGTCGCTGCGGCCAGTCCAATCCGGGCCCGGGTTCACCTGTGATCACCACGTCCGACGGTGTCCGCCTTGAGGCTGTGTGGCATCAGGGCGGTGCGGATGCTGTGGTACTGGCACACGGAATCACCGCCGACCTCGGCGAGCAAGGACTGTTCCCGATTCTGGCGGATCGGCTTGCGACTGCGGGGTTCTCGGTGCTGCGGTTCTCTTTCCGTGGGCACGGCCGCAGCGAGGGCAGGCCACGCGACATGACGATCGCGGGAGAGCGGTTGGATTTGCGGGCGGCCGTGGAGGCGGCGGGGCACCCGGTGTCGGTGGTGGCGTCGAGCTTCGGCGCGGTGAGCACCACGCTCTCCTTGAGCGAGTTGCCCATCGACTCGGTTGTGCTGTGGCAGCCGGTGCTCGATCTACGTCGGACTTTCCTGCAACCGGAGCTGCCGCGCGGGCGGCAGCTCTACGGCGACTCGACCTCCTTGCGGCAGCAGGGTTTCCTCGACATCGAGGGACGGTTCGAACTGGGCGCGCGGCTCTTCGAGGAGTTCGCGGAGCTCGACCCGCGAGCTGCCTTTCTCGCGAGCGACATACCGGCGCTCGTCGTGCATGGCGATGCGGATGAGCACGTCTCCTACGAGGTGGCCCATGAAGTGGCAGCCCGGCGGCTGCGCACGGACTGGCACCGCGTTCAAGGCGGCGGACATGGCTTCCGGGACATGGGGAGCGAAGTCATCGACGTGACAGTGTCGTGGCTTCTCGGCCAGGCTGCCCAGTAAGAACCGGAACCTGATCGGCAACTCCGCTTGACGAAATGTCGTCAAGCGGAGTTGCCCGCCATGCGGGCTGCAGTCAACCGCGGGCCATGGCGATAACGCCGGACAACCGCTCCCCGGCCTCGTAGATCATGTACGGCACTCCCCTGTCCGTCCCGAAGGACGGCGCGGCCGCGCGGCCGTTTTCCGGCGCGGCGGAACGCGAGTCGTAGAAGACACCGAGGTGGTTGCGCCGGGAGAAGTCGTTGCCGACCTCCGTGATGAGGATGTTGCCGCCGCTCTCCTTGTCGCTGTTGTAGACGACGTACGTGCTGCCGTTCTTGTGCAGCAAGTGCGGGCCGCCGACGTTGACCGCGCCGACCTTGGCGTGGTCGATCAGCGGCTCGTGGTCGAAGGTCCAGTTCCGGCCCTCGGGCGACCAGCCCCAGCAGATGTCGCGGTGGTTGGCGGTGGTGTTGCGCATGAAGACCATCACGTAGCGGGCACCCCGGGAGGGCAGGTGGTGGCGGAAGACCCTGGCATAGGAGGTCTCGGTGGTGCCCGCGGGCATCATCGAGGTGGTCAGCACGGCTTTGTCATAGGTGAAGTGGATGCCGTCTTTCGAGCGTGCGAGGCGAGTCGTGTTGTTGTCGCCGTGGAAGTACAGCCACATCTCCCGGGCCTCGCGGTGCCACAGCACGTGCGGGGACGAGACGTGCTTGACGCTGTAGTGCGGCTGCCACTCGTTGGCGACGATCGGGTTGTGCGGGTACTCGGTGAACGGGCCCTCCAGCGAATCGGCGTAGGCCAGGCAGATGCCACCAGGGGCGTCGTGTGGGGCGTAGTAGAGGTAGTAGCGGCCGATCCGGTTGCTCAGCAGGTCGTAGACGCCGCGGACGCAAGGGAAGATGATTTCGCCGGTGGGGTTGTACTTGAGCTGCTCCGGCCTGAGAAGGGTACGCCCGTAGCGGTAGTCGGGGAAGCCGCCGGGGGCAGCGGATGCGGGCAGGGCGGCGGATGCGGGCAGGGCGCCGCCAACTGCGAGCAGGGCGCCGCCCGCCGTCGCGGTGCGCAGGAAACTACGACGGTCCAGTTCCATGAAGGAGACTCCATTTCGGACGGTGAGTTAGAGGTAGGTGGCGGCGGTGACGCACAAGCCGCCGAGCGCGACGCACCACACGTAGGGCAGGGTGCGCAGCATCACCCGCTGCGGGCTGACGCCGGCGTACTGCGCCGCCCACACCGTCTGGGTGCTCGTCGGGTCGGAAACGCCGAAGACCTGGTTGTACGAGGCGGTCAGGCCCAGCACGGCGACCGCCGGGTAGATGCCCGCCGCGATCAGCACACCCGCGATCCCGGCGCCGAGGCCGAAGACGTTGAGCGGCCCCCGGTACAGGCACAGCGGCACCAGCAGCGTGAAGACCAGCACGAAGACGACCGGGTGCCCCGGGGCGACGGCCCCGACCAGCGGGTTGAGCGCCTCGATCGCGCCAGGCAGCTTGACCGCCGCAAGCAGGATGCCGATGGCGACGAACAGCACGATGGGTGGAGCAGCGACCTCGAAGGCGGCGTAGAGCGTACGCAGCATCCGCTGGTTCATCTCGGCCGGGCGTGTCGTCGTCACCAGCGCGTAGAGCACACCGGCGAGCATCGACGGGATGATCGCGAGGTCGAAGCCGAGCGCCAGGACCAGCGGGATGGCAGGGGCGAGCAGCGCGTACCAGGGCGCGTCGCCCATGCGGCGGGCGCGCCCGCGCCCACGGCGCTCCGGCCGATCCACGCCCGAGGTCAGCGACCAGGAGTGCTCCACCCCCTTCCGCCGGGTCTCCACGAGCACGAACAGAACTGCGAACAGCAGGGCGAAGGGGAACAGCTTGACCATGAAGCCGCGCACGGTGTCGATCGGCAGTTCCAGGGCGGTGGCGAAGAACTGCCAGACTGGCAGCTCGAACGGCACGCCGACCGCGATCCCCATGAGGATGGTCCCGGCCGCGGTCGTCTTGGGCACCCCTACGGCGATCATCGCGGGGATGCCGACGATGCCCGCCATCATCGCGGCGGGAGCCGAGCCGGTGACCGTACCGACGAGCGCGGAGACGGCCAGCACTCCGAGCGCGACGATGGTCGGGTGGTCGCCGCCGAACTCGACGATCTTGCGGACGAGGGTCGCGGCAATGCCGGTTTCCTCCATGAGCTTGCCCAGCCACGAGCCGATCAGCACGGCGAGCATGGTGGAGGCCAGCGCCACCGAGCCCTTCTGGAACACGGTGTCGATGATGCTGCCGTCGCCGGTGAACGGGGCGCCCGCGGCGATCGCGATGCCCACCCCGAGCAGGACGAGAGCAAAAGCGGTGGGCAGCTTGCGGGCGAGCATCAGCCCTACGCCGGCAAGCATGAGCACAAGGATGACGACTCCCATGTGAGCCTCAGTCCTCTCCGAGGGCCAGGACCGCGCCGGTCAGCGCGGCGGTGAGCAGGATCGGGGTCCGGCCCAGGCCGACGGCGGCGCCGGCGTACCCGTGCGCGGCGACCTCATCGGCACCCGCGACGTGGCCGAGGATGCGGAAGCGGCCGAGGCGCAGGGAGATGTGCCCCAGGCGGTGGCGAAGCGCTCGGCGGACTGCAGTGTCGTGCAGGCGCGCGTGCGCCTCTTCGTGGGCCAGCGCGGTCGCGCGCAACGAGCCGGGCGGAAACCACGCCTGCCAACCGAGGAACACGACCAGTTCCTCGCCGAGTGCGAGCGCGTCGACGTAAAGCTCCACAGTGGACACTGGACGGGACCGGTAGCGGGCCATCAGCCGGCGGTCCAGCCCGCCGTCGCGCTCGATCACCCTCGGCGGGTCCTCAAGCCCGGCGCCGGAGCGGGCGAGTTCGGCACCGAACCCGGTGGACACCTCCGCCCAGCGGGCCAGCAGTGCCGAGTCGCGCGCCTCGTGAGTGGGAGTGCCGGCCAGCAGCCGGGCGGCGAGTTCGGCGTCGGTGAGCGCTGCCAGCCGCTCGCACTCCGCGGCCAGCGAATCCCGGCGTGCGGCGGACAAATCGGCCAGGTGCGAGCCGCGGGGCGCGGTTCGGGCGGTCATGAGCGTACCTCCAGCACCGCCACCACCGGCTCGTCAGCCGTGCGCGAGCGCAGCTCGCTGCGGGCCAGGGCCAGCAGCGGCCCCGCCTCGAGCACGCCGGAGAGATCGGCTATCCGCGAGCCGAGCAGCAGGCGCAGCGACGGCGCTCGGACACCGCCATCCCCGTAGGTCGTGGTCTCGCGGATCAGCTCCGCCAGCAGCTCCGGCGCCTGCCCCACGGTAGTCGTGGCAACACGGGCGTTGGCGGCGTGCAGGCGCACGACGCCGTCGGCGTCGAGGACGCGCACTGGGTGGTGCGGTTTCCGGAAGCGGCGACGTTGCAAGGTTCCGTAGACGGTGTGGGCGTCGGTGGCGGCAAGCACCTCGACCTTCTGCGGATCAGCCTTGAGGCTGGCCGCGGCGATGGAGAGGAGTTCGCTGTCGTCGGCGCGGCGGGCGCGGTCCTGAGTGCGCAGTTCGGTGGCGCCGGTGGCGATGGCCCGCACGGTGCTGGTCTGCGGGTCGACGGTCACTTCCACTTCGACCGCGCCGGGTGCGGCCCCCTGCGCGACGACGGCCGCTTCGGCTTCGTTGCGCACGCCGAGGATGTGTTCCTGGGTGGCGCCGGGGATGATCCGTTCGATCTGCTCCCGGACCAGCGCGAGAGCCACACCGACCGGGCTGATCACTTCGTTGTGCTTGGCGATCCGGCCGGTCAGCCCGGTGCTGGCAGCCAGGTGCGGGGTGACGGCGGCCGCGCCCCCTCCCCCACCGACGAGGACGGCGGTGTCGCGGTCGAGGCGGTAGTCGCGGACCACCGCGTCCACGACGGTGTGAACCTGCTTTACCCCCGCATCCAAGACCCGCATCGCGGCACCCGCCACGTCGGTGTCCAATGCCTCGGCAAGCGGTGCCAACGCAGTGTGAGCCACCTCCGGTTCGCACGCGGCGAAGTCGCCTTCTGGGACCCGGCCCAGCGCGTTGGCCGCGCAGGTCATGGTGATGGCGAAGCGGCCGCCCGCGGCTTCGAGGACCACGTAGTCGCCCGGGTCGCCGTCCAACGGGCTGATGGCGACGAGCTTCGCGTCCCGCAAATCCTCTGGAGTCGCATAGCAGGCGTACGGCAACCCGGCGATGTGGGCGCTGCGCGGCCCGACCGCGCGCACCACGCCACCGGCGAGCCGCACCATCGAGCCGCCGCCGACACCGACGGTGCGGACGTCCAATGCGGACAGGTACGAGGACTTGCCCAGGATGGTGGCATGCTGGACCGCGACCTTGCCGCGGCGGATGACGCTGATGTCGGTGGAGGTGCCACCCGTTTCCAGGAACACGCCATCGCTGACCCGCTCCTGCATCAGAGCACCGGCCACTCCGGCGGCGGGGCCCGAGAGCACGGTCAGCAGCGGACGCCGCCGCATCTCCTCCAGCGACATCACCCCGCCATCGCAACGCATCACCATCAGCGGGGCGGTCATGCCGGACGCGGCGATGCTCGAGTCGACCAGGTCCGCGGTGGCCAGCATCTTCGGCAGGATGGCCGCGTTGACCACAGCGGTGCGGGTGCGCTTGCGCAGCCCGTACAGCGACGTGATCTCGTTCGCGGCGGTCATGGGCAGCCCGTAGGAGCCCGCGACCGCCAGCACCGCCTGTTCGCCGTCGGGCAGGTCGACGCTGAACGGCTCGCTGGCGACCAGCACTTCGGCTCCGGCGGCGGTGACCTGCTCGACGGCGGCGCGGACCCCCGCGGGATCGTCGGGATCCCGGACGTGCGCGTAGTGCAACGGCAGCCGTTTACCCGGGGTGAGTTCGAGGTTTCCGAGGGCGGCGAGGCGCTTGGTGGAGACCGCGCCCGGGCCGGTGCCGATGCCGAGCAGCCCGACCGGGGCCACATCGCCCTCGAGCAGGGCGTTAGTCGCCTGAGTGGTGCCGTGCGCGAGAAAAGCGACGTCCTCGGGGACGCAGCCGACGTCTTCGAGCAGCCGATTCAGCGCCGCCACGATGCCGTGCGCGACGCCGTCGGGATGGTGGTGGGTGGTGGGGACCTTGACCTGGGCGACGAGCGCCAGCGTGGCCGAGTCGACCGCCACGGCGTCGGTGAAGGTTCCACCCACATCGATGCCGACGCGGATGCGGTGCCGGGTCATAGGGACACCTCCTTGTGTCGTACGCAGGTCGAGCGAATGACGCGGGTGGGGTGCTTCCGGGCGGAAAGAACTGTCCCGACCGGTCTTTTCAGTAGCCGCGGACGTCGGGCCAGTGACGCTGGACACCTGCCCTGTCGAGCACGCGGGCGAACTCCTCGAACCTCTTCTCCTCCTCCTGCACCTGGTGCGGCCGCACGCCCTCGTCCAGGCAGTGCGCGGCGAGCGCGCCCGCGACCTCGCCGACGTTCCACTCCACGGGGTGCAGGCGGAAGCAGCCGTTGGTGATGTGGGTGGTGCCGATGTTCTTGCCAGCAGGCAACAAATTGCGGATGCGGCGCGGCAGCAACGCACCCAGCGGAATCTCGAACGGCACCGACCCGATGTCGATGTAGTTGTCGCCGCCGGTGGACGGGTGCAGGTCGATGCGGTAGCCACCGATACCGACGGAGTCGGCGTGGCGGGTGCCGCCGTAGGGGCCGACCAGCTCGATGGCGACGTCGCGCTCGGTAACGGTGGTGACGGCCTTGATCCGGCGGGATTCGCGGATGTAGGCGGCCTTGGCCAGACCGTCCGCGGTGCCGGTGACGTCGGGCCGGAGCTTCAGGCCGGGGAAACCCGTTCCCCCGTCTGGACGCGGCGCCTCGGTCTGCAACCAGTACAGGACGGAAAGGGACAACTGCCGGGCTTCGGCGAGCGCCTGCCGGGCGGTCTCCTCGCCGGCCCCGAGCAGCGGCTTGAGCCAGTAGTCGTTGAGCGGCCAGTTGACCAGGGTGATGTCGGAGTCGAAGGCCCCGGGCCGGTGCAAGTTGCGGGCGAGGATACGCCGGAATGCCCAGAGCTCCTTGTCGCCCGCGTCCGCGCTCTGGTCGGCGTCGACGTCGAGCGGATCATCGTCCGGGTTCGGCTGGAACGTGCGCGGCACGGCTTCGAGGGTGCGCGGGTCCGGGGCGAGGAAGCCGATCAGCGGACCGGGCCAGAAGTCCGGCCGGTAGGAGCGCCAGAATTCGTAGTTGGCGGGCTGGTCGATGGTGTGGTCCTCGCCGTCATAATGCGAGAGCGCGAAGCAGACGGTGATGCCCTGCTGGTTGAGGGGATCGGCGATCTCGGGGGCGTGCGGCTCGGCGTGTTCGCTGCGCGCCTCGGCGCCGATCGCGTGCTCGACACCGGCCAGCTCCAGCAGATCGCCTGTCTCGGTGGCGTCGATGATGTACGGTGCCGCGATGGTCTGGCGGGTGCCGTCACGGACGTCCTCGACGGTGACTGCCCGGACCACATCGCCTTCGGTCTCGGCGGCGACGGGCCGGTGCTCGGTGAGCACGGTCAGCCGCCCGGCGGCGCGGTGCGGCGCGAGCATCGCCTCGATCACGGCGAGCGCGACACGCGGCTCGTGGCAGAGCTTGCTGACCCGCCCGGCGCCGGGGTTGAGGCGCACCAGGTCTCTGGCCTGCGCCCGCAGCGGGTACCACTGGCGGTAGTGGGCGCGGATGCCCTCGCGCAGCGCCCGGTAGGAGGCGGTGACGCCGAACTGCTCGACCCACGGGTGTTCGTCGGGCGGCACGGCCTGGGCGGTGAGCTGGCCACCGACCCAGTCGGTCTCCTCGGTCAGAACGGCAGTCCGCCCTGCCCGGCAGACTGCCAGGGCGGCAGCCACACCGCCGAGTCCGCCGCCCACGATCAGGACTTCGGTCTCCGCAGGGGTAGCGATGGGAGTGGGCATGTGTGGTGCTGCCTCCTCGGGCACGTGTGATGTGTCGGATGTGGTTGCGGCTCAAGGCCGCACGGTCGCCCGGCCGGCCGTGCGACCCGGGCGGAAGGTGCAGGCCACCCGGGGCTCGGCGGCCTCCTCGCCGGCTAGCAGCGCGGTGGCCATCCGCACCGCGGCCGATCCGAGCTCGGCGCGGGGAACGTCGAAGCCGGTGGGCTGCGGTCGTCCGGCGAGGTCGGCCGGCGGAGAACCGAGCAGTGCCAGGGAGACCTCGCCCGGCACGTCGAGCCCGGCGCCCTCGACGGCTGCGAGCAATTGCCGCCACGCGGCGCCCGTGTCCGTCTCCTCGGCGACGAACGCGGTGACCCCCTCGGCAATCCGGGCTCGCACCCAGGTCGGCGTGATGTCGGCGCCGGGCCGGGCGGTGCGCACGACCGCGCCGGCCGAACCGCCCCGCTCGGCGAGCGCCATGCGGAATCCGCGCTCGCGATCGGCGGAGGCTGGAGCGTCATCGGCCTCGCGGACCAGTACGATCCGCCGGTGCCCGAGACCGGCCAGATGGCGCACGACCTCGGCGCTGGCGCTGACGTAGTCGACACCCACCCAAGCCAGGCCCTCGAGCTCGTCGCGGCGTCCGATGTGCACGGCCGGGTAGTCGTCCTCCACCAAGCGGCGCAGTTCGCCTTCCGGGATGTGCCGGCCGAGAAACAGGCAACCGTCGGCCATCCGCACCCGCTGCAGCGCGCCGGGCGCGACGTCTTGCGCGGCTCCCGAGCTGGATCCGGTGAACAGCACCAGGTCGTAGCCGCGGGCCACTGCCTCCCGCTCGACGCCGACCAAGATCGGGTAGTAGGAGTGCTCGACGTCGACCGGGAAGGTCGCGGTGAAGCTGAAGACGCCGAGCAGGTTGTTACGGGCCCTGGCCATCCGCCGGGCTGCCGGATCGGGCACGTAACCGAGTTCGCGGGCGGCGGCGAGCACCCGGGCCCGGGTGTCCTTGTGCAGCGCGATGCCCTGCTTGTTGCCGCCGAGCACCAACGACACCGTCGTCTGCGACACCCCGGCCAGTCGGGCGACCTCCGCCTGCCTCGGCCTTGCTCTGCGCCCTGGTGTGGATGCCTTTCCCGCCATGATTGCTCCTGAGTAATACGCATTAGCCGTTGACTGCGTCAGACGATCTGGCTGTGAATGCGGATTAGCGAGCACACTGCGCGAAGTTTCCGGCACCGTCAAGAGCTGCCGACGACTAATATCCAGCTAATTTAGGGAATTCCGGTGGGCGGCGGCCTCTTCGGGGCGGGGCGCGGCGGGCCGTGCTCGGGCAGATCCAGCCGACCCTCCACCACGGACGCCACCGTGGTGCACGCTGCACCACGGTGGCGAAGGGGCCAGGTCGGCGATGCCGCTGCGGGGTTGCCCACGGACCGGGTCGGATCAGCTTGCCGCGATGAGCCGGATGAGTTGTTGCCGGGCGGTCGGGGCCCGCCCGGCAACAACTGACCTATCCGCGTGTCATGCCGCCGGCAGGGGCGGAACGCCCGGCTCTCCGGCGGGCACGCAGTCGATGGGGTCGCCGGCCGGAACACCCGGCTCACCGGCGGGGTCGCCGGCGGGGATGCCGGCAGTGGGCAGCGTCGGTGCCGGCACGCCGTCCGGCGTGCAGTCGACAGGCGGAACGCCTGGGTCTCCAGCCGGCACGCAGTCGATGGGGTCGCCGGCCGGAACACCCGGCTCACCGGCGGGGACACCAGAGGTGGACAGGGTCGGCACGGTCGGCGCCGGCACGCCGTCCGGCGTGCAGGTGATGGGCAGGGTCGGCGCGGGGCTCTCAGTAGCGCCTCCGGCGAGAGCGGCTGCCGACGTGGTGACGAGACCGGCAACGGCCAGGCCGGCCAGCGTGAGTGACTGCACGATTCGAATTGCCTTCATGTGAAAATCTCCGAATGTGTTGCGGTTTATTCCGAATGTCCATCGGAACGAGCACTAGCGTGTCCGATCTGGCGTCAGTGGAGCGTCAGGCGGCGCCTTATCTTTTCTTTAGAGCGGAAAGTGCAGACCGTGTTGCCCGTATGTACTTTTCGCTCGCCGAGGGCGCGCGCGGTGGGATATAGAAGCACTATGCGCGTGCTGGTGGCCGAGGACGAGAAAATGATGGCGGACGCGGTGGGTGAGGGTTTGCGGGATAGCGGGCTCGCCGTGGACGTCGTCTATGACGGTGCCGCCGCGCTTGATCGATGCGTCAGCACCGACTACGACGTAGTTGTACTCGACCGCGGACTACCGCTGGTGCACGGTGACGAAGTGTGCCGCTCGCTCATCGCGGAGCGTCGCGAGACCCGGATCCTGCTGCTCACCGCTGCGTCCGAGGTCGCCGACCGAGTCGCCGGACTCGAACTGGGTGCGGATGACTATCTGCCCAAACCGTTCGCCTTCACCGAACTCGTCGCCAGGGTGCGCTCGCTGGGACGGCGAAGCAGGCCGGCTGTACCGCCGATACTGCAACGCGCAGGCATCGCCTTGGACCCGGCAAGGCACCGGGTCACGCGTCACGATCACCCGGTTTCCCTGAGCAAGAAGGAATTCACCGTCCTCGAAGAGTTGCTACGTGCGGATGGTGCGGTCGTTTCGGCTGAGAAACTGCTGGAAACGGCATGGGACGAGAACATCGATCCCTTTACCAACGTCGTGCGCGTAACCATGGCAACACTGCGGCGCAAGCTGGGCGACCCGTCACCTGTCGAGACCGTTTCCGGTGTTGGGTACCGGATCCCGTGAAACGCTGGCCGCTGCGGGTCAAGCTGACCCTCGCGTACGTGATGCTGACAGCGGTCACGGGCGCGATACTGCTCGGCCTGATCCTGCTGATGACGCAGCCGGTAATCCCGGTGGGTACCGCGAGCGAACCCTCGGTTCCTGCCTCGTCGCCATCGGATGTCGCCCCTGAGCTTCCGGTGACGCCGGCTGCCCCAGGAGACCCGGAACTCGTCGACGCTGGAGAACCGGAACTCGTCGACGTTGCAGGCACCGTGACCTATTCGTCCGTACTCGAAAGCGGTGTCGTCGCCCTGGTGGTCGTCATGGCGGTGGCCGCTGTCCTCGGGTGGTTGACGGCCCGGCGTGCGCTGCGCCCGATCCGGTCCATCACGAGCGCAGCTCAACGGGCCGCTGACCAGGAGTTGAGCACCCGCATCCGGCTGTCCGGGCCCAACGACGAGATCAAGGAACTCGCCGATGCCTTCGACCACATGCTGGCGCGGCTGGAACGATCGTTCGCCAGCCAGCGCAGATTCCTCGCGAACGCCGCTCACGAGCTGAAAACCCCCGTAGCGGCGCAGCGAGCGGTCACCGAGGTGGCGATGACCCGACCTGACGCCGGAATCGGGACCAAGGAATTGGGCCGCAAACTCCTCGCCAGCCTGGACCATCAACAGCGCGTACTCACCGGCCTGTTCGCGTTGGCCCAGAACGCTGAAACCGTCGAGAGGAAAGACACCGTCAACCTGGCCGACCTCACCGACGACATCCTGCACGAGCGAATCGCCCGCAACGACGAACAGATCAAGCCCACCTCGGAACTCGACGTGGCCAAGGTCCGTGGTGACGCCGCCCTGCTCGAGCAACTGATCCGCAACCTCATCGACAACGCTTTCGTCCACAATGAACCCTGCGGCTGGGTATCAGTACGCACCATCGGCACGACGACCGAATCCGTCCTGGAAATCGCGAACGGCGGCAACCACATCGACACCACCAAGGCCGGCCAGTTGTTCGAACCGTTCAGGCGGTTGTGCTTCAACAGGGCAGACCCACCCCCGGGCAGCGGCCTCGGCCTCTCGGTAGTGCGAGCGATCGCCGAAGCACATGGCGGTTCCGTCACTGCTCGGCCACGTGACGAGGGCGGGCTCGTGGTCCGGGTTTGCTTGCCGGCTGCATGACACATCTGCGCGATGGAGGACCCAGTGAGGTCTTTCCATCCTCGTTCTGCGTGGCGGTGCGGGTGGCGGCCCCCCTGCGGGAGTTACAGCGCCCGCCTGGACTGTGGGTGCCCTGACTGATGTATGTCCAATACGCGGCGTCAGGGCCGTCCTCGCCGGGAGGAACCCCAGAGGGGTGGGCTCCGTGAACCCGCGGCGGTGCCAGCTGCGTAGGTGGGCTATGCGCCTGCGGCGCATGCGACTGCTTTCGGGATACGGTCCGTTGGCTGTCGCGGCTGCGGTCACCAGCCAAGATGAAAACCGCTCAGTTGATCAGGAACGCAGCCCTTGATTGAACATTCTTCTCAACACAGAAAGAAGATCGATCCAAGGGCTGCGATGGGTAGTGTGCACGATGGCGATCGTGAGGGTGCGTTCGGGGAGTTGGTCAGGTTCCGCCAAGAGTTCTACGAGTGCCTGACCGCTCGGGCGGATGCGTTGTTCGAGCTGGGCGAGGCGGTGTTGTGTACCGACGGCCCGATCCGGTCTTTGGTGGGGCTATCGTTGGCGCCGGAGCACCGGGGGCACGGCGCTTTGTACGATGCGATGAACTCCGGCCGCACCCCGCGCGGCTTGCACGGATCGACCAGAGTGCCCAGCATCTTCACCAGCTTGTGTTCCGGCAGTTGTCGCCGAGCAACTATCGCCGCGGACCGTTCAATACCCATTAGGTAACGGGGGAATCTGGTTCGTGGCAGAAGTCCCGGAATACACCGTCGGGGTCGACGGAGTCGCTGAAGTCTTCCCAGCCCATGTTGTCGATCGAGAGTTGGATTTCGACGTCTACCAGGGCATTCGGGATGGCGCGAAAGAACCGTGGTTGTTCGCGTGCGACCTCCATGACGAGCACGGGGTGTTCTGGGGAGGCGAGTGTGACCGCGTCGGCAACCAAGACCCGCACCTGAGTGGTGTGTGGCAGCAGTGTGGCGAGTTCTTCGCCTGTCCAGCCTTCGAACTCGAGCCGGTCGACCAGTGTGACGTCGAGGACGACGTCGCCATCGTGGTACTCGCGGTGCGTGGTGATGTCGCGCCAGGCGGTCTCCCAGGCTTGGTCGTCGGAGAAGTCTGTGCGCACGATCGGGGTGGAAGCGGCGTTGAGCAGTATCTCGAGGGCGGCGTGCGGAACCGCACGTGGGAGGCGGGTGCCCGAAGGCGACACCAACTCCGCCTCAGCAGGAAGCGGGTGGAACTCCTCCAGTCGGCGCATGCACCTGTCGGCCAACTTTCCGGGCAACGGCGCGGTCGGCACATCCGTCGACTCCCGCACTATGCGGGTGCCCCGGTAGGCGATGGGGGTGTGGCCTGTGCCTTGGCGGTAGCCGACGAAACCGCTGCCGTCGGCGAAGAACCGGACGGCTTCGAGTTGCAGGTCCGGGGAGCCGTTGTTGTCGGTGATGTCGAGGCGGTAGTGGTCATAGGATCCTGGCTCGGGGATCCGGTAGGTCCTGGACTGGTGCCGGTCGGCGAACGACTGGCCGGTGCGGGTGTCGAGGGTCCGCCACACGTTCCCGTCGGTTGAGCCGGACAGTGTCCATGCCGCCGGGTCACGATCAGGGGCGTCATCGGCGGAGGTGAGAACGTACCGATCAACCGCGACCGGCTGGGACAGCTGGAATTCAAGGGACGCACGGTTGTTTGGTGCGAACCACTTGCTGGTCGATCCTTCTGCGAGGTTCACGGCGACCTCACCCGCGTCGGGGTGCTCGGCACTGGTCCACACGACGGCCACCAGGTCGGTGACATCTGCTTTGCCAGAAGGACTTTCCGAACGCAAGGCGACCGAATAGGCGTTTCCTAACCGGTCACGCCAGGCCACCCACCGAAGGGGCGCCTCGCCACCGTCGTCGATCAGCAACCGTAGCCGTCCCGCCGGATGCCCACCACCAGCGTCCTTGACCTCCGTGTCGAACTCGTACCCACGAGCACCGTCAGCGCCCTCCGAGTAGTCTCGCTGGCCGTCGAGTTCGCCCCGCATCTCCACCACACCGCCGTCGGCGGTGCGGCGATGGCCGTAACACCACGCCATATCCGGAGAGAAGCCGACTGCGGACTGCGCACCGTCCTCCGTACCCCAGGACAGCTGCTCCAGCCCCGCGATCCCCCCGCCGGCCACGTGCACCAGCAGCCGTGATCGCGGCAGCCACTCCGCGCGGTCCCACGCGCGCTGCCGCAGACGAAAGATGAACACAGACCCGTCATCCGACACCGGCCGCACAAAGCCTCCTCGCCCACCACAGCACCAAAGACGGATGCTGGCGACACACGACGAGACGACGGTAGCCGCCTCGCCACTCCCGGCTCGCCGCATCCAAGGACAACTGCCTCGATTTACCTCAGCGGACGGCCAAAGGGGCAGCGATGTGGCGCCCCCGTGGCTCGGCTACGACGCCGACGGAAGCCCCATGAGCCGCGAAGCCACCGTGGCGGCCAACGCGGCCGGATACCTCGTCGGCCCTTAAGGAAAGTCCAAGCAGGACAAGGAAGCCTGGGGCGGGTACTGGCCGGCAGAAAGGCCCGGGGCGTTCTTCAAGCCGGCCGAACGCCCCTCTGTGCCCTGACGAGCTGTAGCGCTCAGGCGACTGGATGCTCGCTTTCCTGAAGCGCGTAGGCCACGGCCTGGTCAAGGGTGAGCTTGCATCCGTCATCGAAGGCAACGTCGAATTCATGCGAGCCGAGGCTCCCACGGGCGTGTTCCGCGCTGACCTGATGCCGGGAAACGTAGGGCTGGAAACCGAACAACGGCATGCCTATCTCTTGCCACATGGTGTGGCTCGCGCCCAGCAGCCGCGCGGCGCGTTCGGCGTCCTGATCCGTCGCGGACCAGGCGAGCAGGTCGATGGACAGGGCAACGCCCACCAGGTCATCGAGCTCGTGCTTGATCCGCAGGCATTCCCGAGCGTAGGAACCGGCCTGCTGGGCATCGCCGTCAGTCCACGCGGCAACCCCCAGGACCCACAGCGCCCAGGAGTGGGACCAGGGCGCGCGGTACTCCTCACGCATCGCCAGACACTCCTCGCAGAGAAGACGAGCTCGCCGACTGTCACCGAGGAGCAACATGGTGTTGGCCAGGATGGGGCGGCTCACCACGGTGACCGCGCTAGGCCGGCCGCGGGTCTTCTCCAGTTCCAGGGCTTCTTCCAAGTACGCCACCGCAAGCCGCTGGTTGTCGCGCATGTGCTCGGCGTAGCCGGACACGCACAGCGCGGAGGCCAGTTCGGATTCCTCTCCCATGCGGCGTGCCAGGTCACGACCTTCAGCCAGCATCCTTAGTGCAGGGGCGACATCGCCCTGGATGGTGGCGATCCAACCGTTCGCCCACAGCGCCTTGGCTCGCGCCGGGCTCGGCTCCGTTGCGAGTGCCAGCAGGTGATCGAGCCAGTAACGGCCCTCCTTGACCCAGCCGCCTGCGACCCAGCAGAACCACAGCGCTCCGGCCAGCCTCAGTCCGGCCGACGCCTCACGGGGCTCGGTCAGGCAGAACTCCAGCGCAGTTCGCAGGTTGGCGTGCTCGGCGCGCATGCGTTCGAACCAGGACACCTGTTCGGGACCGAACCATCTGCGCTCGGCCTGGTCGGTCAACCGGCGGTAGTGGTCCCGGTGCCGCCGGCGCACGAGTTCGTCCTCTCCGAATTCGTGCAGGCGCAGATTCCCGTACTGACGGGTCGGGGCGAGCAACCGGTATCGCGTGCGTCCGGCATGGACCTGTCGACTCAGAACAGACTTGTCCACCAGGCCGGCCACCAGCCCGATGACGTCCTCAGGCAGCAGCACCTCGTCGGTGCAGACCGCCTCAGCGCTCTCCAGGTCGAAATCCCCGGCGAACACCGAGGACCGTGCCCACAGTCTCCGCTCGGCCGCGGAACACAGTTCGAAGCTCCAATCGAAGGTCGCCCGCAGCGTCCGGTGGTGGCTCACCACCTGGGGCGACGGCGCGGGCAACGAACGCTTGCCGGGCGACTCGGGCCACTGGTCCAGGATCGCGAGGATCTCCTCGACCGCCAGCGTCCGCATCCATGTCGCCGCCAACTCGATCGCCAGTGGAAGACCCTCCAACCGGCGGCAGATCCCGGTCACCTGCTCGCTGTTGGCGGCGGTGACGGAAAAGCCCGGTAGCACGCGCGCGGCACGCGCGGCGAGCAGTTGCACCGATGCGCAGTCCGACACCACTGCGGCCGACAGTGGCTCCTCGGGAACCGGTAGTGGGGAGAGCGTCACCACGTGCTCGCCGTCGGCGCCGAGCACCTGGCGGCTGGTGATCAGGATTCGCAACCCTGGTGCCCCCCGCAGCAGCGTGTTCACCAGCGCCGCGCAGTCGTCCACGAGGTGCTCGCAGTTGTCCAGCACCAACAGCAGCCGTCGGGGCGCCAGGTACTTGGTGAGTGCGTCGCTCGGCCGCCGCACCGACCGGTCCCCAACGCCGAGGGCATCCATCACGGTGTGTGGCAACAGCGCACCGTCGTCCAGATCGGCCAAGCCCACCAGCCAGACGCCATCGGGGAACCTCCGCCGTACCTGCGCGGCGACGCGCACACCCAGGCGTGTCTTGCCCACGCCCGGAGCGCCGGTGATGGTCAGCAATCTCGCGCGGGACAGGATCCGTTTGCTGTCGGCCACTTCCTGTTGACGACCAACGAAGCTGCTGGCTTCGTCCGGTAGGTTCCCAGCACCCATGCTCGTCACCTTCCAGCTCATCCGCCGGTGTCCCGGCTGTGCTCGGCGGCTGCCCGTTCGGCCATCCAGGCCGCGACCTGGGTCCGCGAGTTGAGGCCGAGCTTGGTGAAGATGTGCTCCACGTGCGCGTCGACGGTGCGTTTCGCGATGACCAGCTTGGTGGCGATCTCCCTGTTCGACAGCCCCGCGGTGATCAGTTCGGCGATCTCGCGCTCGCGCCGTGTCAGCAGTGAGCGCAACGCGGGCGTGGCAGGACCCTGCGCCTTGGATTTCTCGCCCAGCGCATAGGCAACGGCCTCATCGAGGGTGACTCGTCGGCCGGCCTGGTAGGCGTTGTCGAACGCCTCGTCGCAGAGGGACGCGCGCGATCTGGTCTCGGCCTCATCGTGCCAGCCGAGGTAGTAGGTGAATCCGAACAGGTACTCACCGAGCGGCTCGAAGAGCTTGCGACTGACTCCGAACAGCTTGGCGGCACGCTCCGGCTTGCCTCCGGCCGCCGCGGCCCAGCCCAGAACCTCGACGCACAGGGCGATGCTGATCGGATCTCGCAGGACCCGCTCGATCCGCAGGGACTCGCGCACGTGCTCGGCCGCCATCCGCCGCTCCCCCTGAGCCCATCGGGTGAGGCTGAGGACCCAGAGCGTGCGGGACAGACTCCAACGCTCACCGCGGGAGTCGCACATCGCCCGGCACTCCTCGCAGAGCGCGACCGCGCGATCCAGGTCGCCGCGGGTGCAGACCGCCAGGGCGAGGTAGAACATCGTGGTCGCCAGGGCGGTGTCGGGTTCACCGGTATCCCGTTGCTGGGCGAGGGCTTCCTCCAGCAGCTCGACACCTCGAACGTGGTCACCGTGCATCAGCTCCGCCAGCCCAGTCATCTGGAGTCCGCGCACCCATGCCGTCTGATCTCCCAGTTGCCGCGCGAGGTCCTGGCATTCCGCCAGCATGGCCAGGGCCGCGTCGACGTCCCCTTGCCGGGTGGCGATGTAGCCGTTGGCCCACAGCGCTTTGACCCGCGCCGCGCTCGGCTCCTGGTCATCCGCCAAGGCGCGATCCAGCCAGTGCCGCCCCTCGGTGAGGAAGCCGCACGCGATCCAGTAGAACCACAGCGCCGCCGCCATGCGGAGCCCGGCCCGCGCCTGCCCGGGCTCGGTGACGCAGAGTTCCAGCGCGGCCTGAATGTTCGGATGCTCCGCGCGCAGGCGAGCCAGCCAGTCGAGCTGGCGGGGACCGAACCAGTCAGCCTCGGCCTCCTCGGCCAGATGCAGATAGTAATCCCGGTGCCGCAGGCGTAGCGATCTCTCATCGCCGGATTCACGCAGTCGCCAAAGCCCGTACTGCCGCAATGTTTCGAGCACCCTGTAGTGAACGGTGGAACCGGTTTCGTCGCGCGTCAGCACGGACTGGTCCATGAGCCCTTCCACACACCCCAGGACTTCGTGCCTGGCCAGGATCTCGTCCGTGCAGACCGCCTCGGCCGCGTCCAGGGTGAACACGTCGACGAACACCGACATCCGTCGCCACAGTGTTTGCTGCTGCCTCGAGCACAGATCGAAGCTCCAGTCAAACGTCGCACGCAGCGTCCGGTGGTGGGACGGCTCGGTGCGCCTGCCGCCTGCGGGCAACTGGAAGCGATCGTCGAGCCTGCGCTCGATCTGCTCCATCGACAGCGCACGTATCTGCACGGCAGCCAACTCGATCGCGAGTGGCAGCCCTTCCAGGCGCCGGCACAACCGAGCCGCCGTCGCCAGGTTGCCCGGTTTGACCGCAAACCCCGGAAGCACCGCCTTGGCCCGCTGCTCGAACAGCGCGAGCGCCTCGAACCGGACTTCCTGCAGCGAGAGCTGCTCGTCCGTATCACCCACTTCCCAAATCATCAGCGGTGGTACCGGCCAGATGCGCTCCCCCTCTACACCGAGGGATCCGCGGCTGGTGGCCAGGATCCGAAGCTCAGGTGCCGCCGGTAACAACCTGCACACCAGCTCACCGCACTCGTTCACCACGTGTTCGCAGTTGTCGAGCACCAGCAGCAGCTGCTTGTCAGACAGGTACTCCGCCAGCACGATCTCGGGCTCACGCCTGGACTGCTCACGCAACCCGAACTCCGCTGCGACTGTGGATGCCAGCAACGAGGGCTCCTGCAACCGGGCGAGTTCAACCAGCCACACCCCGTCCCGGAACGCCCGCTGCAGCCCTCTCGCCACGCGCAACGCCAGTCGAGACTTGCCTACCCCGCCCACTCCGGTCAGTGTCGTCAGCCGTGACGACGACACCATGGCCCTGACCTTGGCTATCTCCTGTCGCCGCCCCACGAAACTTGTCACATCGGCAGGAAGCCCCCCTTGCCTCCCCCGCGACGACGCGCCCATGGCACCACTCTACGACTGCCGCCTGACGAGGGCTCCACCTCGAACCGAGCCCTCTGGACAGGACGCAGGACTGCCTGGCAACCGCTGGAGGACTCACCTGCCTCATTGGTCTCAGCGCTGACCGGGCGGTAGAAGCATCGGCAGTCAGGGATGGCGTGGAGTCCGGACTCCAGAATCTTTTTCGTCAGACCTGCCAGCACCGAATTCTCCCCGGTCAGCTGCAGCCCCTGCGCCCGGGCGGTGGCGACCAACTGCCCGACGATCTGATCGTCGATCACTGGCACCCATTGGCTCCAATTGGTTCCCAGCGGACGCTTGTGGTGTTCGGTGTCGACCCGGGTCGTGATGCCCGTCTCGACGATCGTGCGGGTGGCTTCGACCGAGGCGTGGGTCCACAGGATGCGCATCGGGGCGGTGTCCCCTGATTTTGACGGGCTGAAAGCATGACGGGCATGGCCGCAAGGAACGGCCATGCCCGTGCTGCCATCCTCTCATCGAGCGGATCTGGGGCCAATTCGCCGCGCTGCTGCCGGAAAAACCAGAGTTCAGCCGCTGACCGTGCCGGTGGGATCGGTGGTGTTGGCTGTGGTTGTCGGCGATTCGGTTCGGGTGGTCGCCCGGAGGAGATCAGTCAGGCAGCCGCCCGCGGCGCTTGGGATCGGTTCGATCGGCTCGGCTATGGGTGCAGCCTCGCGGCGCTGGTGGTCGACGGTCCGCCGCCGATCGCCCCGGACGAACCCTGTACGTCGCTGCGGCATCGAGCCCTCCCCGGAAACGACGGTCCCGCCCCCGCGTCCGGGGACTCTGCGGGAAAGTATGTCGATCACAACCTGGTGTAGGCCTCGATGTCCTGCTCGAACTCGGTGATGGCTTCGGCAGTCAGCGTCGGCCGGGTGTCGGAGATCGCCCGCAGGTAGTCCTTCGTCGTAGCCAGCCCGCCGTCGTCGTGCAGCACGTCGCGCTCGAAGGCCGCCTGGGCGCCTTGGCGCGCGGCGAACTCGATGTCGGCCGGGTCGAGGTCCTCGACCTTCTCGAAGTAGGTCAGGTCGGTGCGCGGCCGGTAGCCGGAGTTGACCATCGCCCGAAACCCCGCGGCCCCCTCGGGGACCAGGCTCGCGATGCGGTGCACCCCCTGCCCGCGCAGCTTCTTCTCCAGCTCGGTCAGCAGCGCGCTGCCGATGCCGCGGTTGCGCCACCGGGCGTCGAGGGCGAACAGCGCCAACCAGGCCCGCTCGCCCTCCACCTTCGCCGCTGCCATGCCCACGACGTCCTGCTCCACCACTGCCACCATCGCCGGATGA
The DNA here is from genome assembly GCF_056431445.1 of Saccharopolyspora sp. NPDC045941. Lineage (NCBI taxonomy): Bacteria > Bacillati > Actinomycetota > Actinomycetes > Pseudonocardiales > Pseudonocardiaceae > Saccharopolyspora > Saccharopolyspora sp. NPDC045941. The sequence goes on along the minus strand of NZ_JBWKKU010000011.1, from coordinate 16,634 downwards.
CCGGCCCGCGCGATCGAGACCACCTCGGCAGCGGAGAACACCGGCTCTCCACCCTCCCTGCTCTGGTCCCAGATGTGGATCGCCTGGTCCAGATCGTCGTCGTGAAAATCGCGCACCCGCCACGATGGCATGGCACACCTCCCGGATTTCGCTTCGCACAGCAGGAAAAATCGCCTGCGAGCTGGGATATTGCGGGGAAACCAACCGCCGCGCCTAGGGCCCGAAATGAGCCAGCCCACGCTCGGATCGTTCTCGGAATCGATGCCGAAAGCGTCCACACCGGAATCCTGCGATCTTCGGGACCAGCGGCGCGGGCGTGCACTGCCTCACCGCACCCCACCAGACTCCGGCCCCGTAGGCGAGATCGTCGAGCCTGCGCAAGGCGACGAAGGTGACCGGGTCCACTCGCGAACCCCTCCGGCTGCGCTCCACCAGTGCGTCCACAGTAGAGCCGAGGATCAGCAATCGCCGTGCCCGCCGACTGCTGATCGCCAACGCGAGCGCGAGAGGCCAGTGATGTCGGACACCGGCACGCAGCAGTTGGACCGCGGTGGAGAACAACCCCGCCAGGGTCAGCAGGCCTGCCGCTCGCACTGGGGTGTCGGCGTCGGGCATCCGCCGGGCCAGGCGCACTCCGGCCACGGTGGACAGCCCCAGGGCAGCGGCGACGGCGGCAGGCCTGCGGGTCAGCAGCAATCCGACGGCCAGCAGGGACCAGCCCGTCACGTGCATCGGTGGCACCTGGCCCGGATGCCTCCGGGCCAGCAACGCCGCACCCGAGCCGTAGAAGGCGCGCCGAGCAACCCACCGCACCAGGCCGGTGCGGTGGTCGTGAGCCACTTGCGCGGCGGGCACGTACCGGAGCCGCCACCCCGCGCGGTGCAGGCGCATGCACAGGTCGACGTCCTCGGCGACCCGGAGTTCTTCGGCGAAACCACCGGGAGCCGCCGAACGCCGCAGGACGATTGCCGCACTCGGCACGTACGCCACTTTGGACATCGGAATCACAGGAGCTTCAGCGGCTCCCAGGTCCAGGGGTGAGCAGGTCCGTTCGAATGCGCCGATACGGGTCTCCCGCTCTTCCGGTAGGGCAACGATCCTCGGCGCGACGAGGCCGACGCAGGGATCGTCGAACTGCGCGAGCAGCGGCGGTAGCCAACCAGACAACGGGACGGTGTCGGAGTCGCAGAAGGTTACGAATTCCTGCGCCGTCGCGCGCAGGCCCGCGTTGCGAGCCGCCGCCGGCCCACGGCTGGTCTCGTGCCGGACGACCTCGGCGTCGTGCTCGCTCGCCACCGCCCGGACCGCCTCGCCATCGCGGGACCCATCGTCGACGACCACCACCGGCACATCGGCGGTCGCCGGGTCGGTCCGCACCGCGCGCAACACCCTGGCCAGCATGTCCACCCGATCTCGCACGGGGATCACGATGGCGACCGATCGCGGTTGTGGGGGCGCGGGGCGGGGATGGACCACGCCCGCGTCGAGCAGTACGCGGGCGAGGCGGGCCGAGGTGGTGTCCCGGACAGTGAACGCCCCGCCACCGAGCAGGTCGGCCGCGCGGCGGTTCAGCCGCAGCAGGCGGGCGGGGCTTCCCCCGAACACCAGCGTCCCGTCTCGCGAGATCCTGGTCGCCTTGTCCAACTCGACGGCGAAGCCCGTTGGCAGCGCGGTGCTCATCCCATGAACCCCCCGTCGGCGTGCAGAACGGTTCCGTTGATCGCGCTCGCCTCCGGCGAACATGCCCACGCCACCGCCGCCGCCACCTCCTCCGGTTCCAGCAACCGGTTGACGAGTTGATGCCTAGCCAGATCGTCCATATTGGACAGGCCGTACAGGGCCGCGGTGGCACGAAGCATGTCCGTGCGAGTGGATCCGGGGGAAACCGCCACCGCGCCGATCCCGGTTCCCTGCAGATCGGCCGCCAGCCCCCGCACCAGTCCCAGGACCGCGTGTTTGGCCGCGCAATACGCTCCCAGGCGCCACAAGCCGGTGTGCGCCGCGGCGGAGGCGAGCGCGACGAACCGGCCACGACGCGGCTCCGGTGCGCCCAACATCGCGGGAACTGCGGCTCTGGCCAGGTTCAGCAAGCCGACCACGTCAGTGGCGAACAGCGCGTTCCACTGCTGGTCGGTGGTCTCCCACAGCGGTTGGCCGCCCAGGACCACGGCTGCGGCGCCTACCGCCGCGTCCAGGCGTCCGTGCCGGTGGAGTGCTTGCTCCACGGCGGCGTCGAGGACGCCCTGCTCGCGGACGTCGCCCGGCACGGCCGTCACGGTCCCGCTCTCCAGGCTCCGGAGCTGATCGGCGGTACCCAGCGGATACGGCACGGCCGGATCGTCCTCGCAGAGATCGACCGCGAAGACGTTCCACCCGTCGTCGCTGAGCCGACGCACAACGGCGGCGCCGATCCCACGTGCAGCGCCGGTGACCACGGCGGTCGGACGGCCGGTCATGACATGACCCCCGCCGGTGCCCGGACGAGGCGTCCTCGCCGCACGGTCCAGGACCGCACGGCGGCGCTGAGCCGGGTGGACATCTCGTTGAGCAGATTCTCGCCCTCGGCCGCCGATGCCCCACTGGGATCCCCCAACACGCCGTTGGAGCTGACGGCGCGAACCGATGTCCGCACCAGTTCGCCCATGAGCTCCTCGACCGGCTCGGTGCGTCCGGCGCGAGCGCGGTCGCCCCGTACGGCGAGCGGCCGAAGCGCCATGAGCATCGAGGTTTCGGTCCGCCCCGCGTGGGCGTCTCCACGTCCGACCGCGCACGGCCACCAGGCGACGTCGCGCCGCTCGCGACGCAGTTGCGCGACGGCCTCGGCCAGCGTCGCATTGTTGCCGCCGTGCCCGTTGACGATCAGCATCCGCCCGCACCACCGCGAGAGTGAGCGGCCGAGTTCGACCAGGAGCAGGTGCACTGCTTCGCACCCGATCGAGACGGTGCCGGGGAAACCCTCGTGCTCACCGCTTGCGGTGTAGGGCTGGGTCGGGGCCAGCAGGACGTCGGTGTCCGCGCCGAGTTCGCGCACCGCCTGCCACGCCACCGCAGTTGCGATGGAGCTGTCGGTGTCCACCGGGAGGTGCAACCCGTGCTGCTCGCACGAGCCGAGCGGAACGACGACGAGCGGGCGGCGGCCCTTGAGGTCCGGCCACGACTGCTCTGCGAGCAAGAGGCTCATGGCCGGCTCCCGTCGCTCTCCGACAGGTAGCCGCGCTCGCGGAGGTAGCCGAGCAGTTCGTCCACGGCCTCTGACGCGGGAAGCGGGCCCACGACGCGCACGGAGGTGCTCGCCTGGAACGCGCCGGTGAGTTCGACGAGCCGCTCCTGCGGCCGGTTCCCGGCCGGTGGTTCGATCGCGTGCGTGCGCGGGCGGCGCGGACCTTGCGCCAGCATCCTCGGCGACGCCGTTGCGGCGCTCGACTCCTTCACCACGGCGATTTCCCCGGATCGAGACGACAGCACCGCCGGCAGCGACGCCCGTCGCAAGCGAACTCCCGCGGCTTCCACTGAAACCACGGCTGGGCAGTTCACCTGCAACACCTCCCGCCGACCGTGGTCGAGACGGCGGTGCACCAGCAGGTCGCCCACCTCGCCGGGTTCCAGGCGCACCACGCCCAGGGCCTGAGCCGCCCCGAACTCCGCCGCGAGGAACCCCGGCACCGTCCCGGTTCCACGATCGACCGAGCGGTCACCGCACAACGTGAGGGCAGGCACGCCGTACCGCCGGCGCACGGCCGCCGCCAGGGACCTGGCCACCTGCCGCCCGTTGCCGACCAGCGCCGAGGCATCCGGAGCCGCGGCGTCGACGCGCAGCGCCTCGGCTGCTCCGGCGGCCAGTGCCGCTCGCAGCGCCGCGTCTGCTTCTGGTGGCCCGCAGGTGACCGCCACGACGCGGCCGGACCACTGGCCCGCCAGGCGCAAGGCGTGTTCCAGCGCGGCCTCGTCGGCGGCCGACACTCCGGTGTCGTGCACCCCGACCTGAACCGAGCCGGTGAGCGGGTCGACCGACGCCCGCAGCCAAGACCACTTCAGCGCGGCGACGATCACCGGACCGCCGGATCCAACCATGTCCATCAGGTCGCTCCTCGGAGCTGGTCTTCGACAGAAACTCTTCCAACGGACCAAGCCGCTTTTCCGCCGCGCGAGGTTCCGCCGCCGCGAGCGGAGTTCGAAGGCATGCGCTCAGCCGTTGCGGAACACGACGCCGTCACCGCCGTCGGGATAGGTCCAGGTGATCGCGCCCGACTCATTGCAGACCATGTAGCAGGTCCCGCACTCGAAGCACTGCTCGTAGTTGAACAGGATTCCGCCGTCGCCGGTCGGCACGAACAGCTTGGCCGGGCACGAGTGCACGCACGCCTTCGTCGTGCACGATCGGCACGCCTCGGAGTCGACGGTGATGTGCGCCCGCTCGGAAACCCGGAACTCCACGCCGTCCATCCGCTCTTCGAACGACGTCGGCGGGTAGCGGTCGGTACCCGTCATCGGTCACTTCCCTTCATCGAAAGGCCCGCATACCCGCCAGCGCGTCGCGGGCGAGGTCGGTGAGCTTGATCCCCCGTCGCCGCGCGGTCCTGCGCAGCAATGCACCCATCCGGGGCTTCGGTTCCGGGTTGTCCACTGTGAACAGATGCTGCAGGAAGTCGCAGACCAAGCCCGGATATTCGTGCTGAACACGTGGCGAGAGCACGAACCCCGGCGCCCGCCGGAGGCGCCGGTGGTCGGCCAGGACGAAGGTGTCGGCCAACCGCTGGCGGTACTGCGCCAGCCCCGCCACCGTCACGTCCCCTCGATCGAGCGCACGTGCGGCCGTTCGACCGGCGACCAGGCCGGAGCCGATCGCGAAGTTGACGCCCTCCAGCCAGATGCCCGCCGCCAGGCACATCCCGGCCGCGTCCCCGGCGAGCAGCAGCCCGTCGGTGGCCAGCCTGGGCATGTGGTCGTAGCCACCTTCGGGGATCAGGTGCGCGGAGTACTCCTTCAGCTCACTGCCCCGCAGCATCGGCGCTATCGATGGATGCGCCTTGAGCTCGGCGAGCAGTTCCTCAGGCCTGCGGCCGGACCTCGCCAGGTCGGACAGCGCAAGCACGAGCCCGATGCTGACGGTTTCCTTGTTGGTATAGAGGAAACCGCCGCCAGCGATCGGGCCGGTGCAGCCGACCATCTCGATGTCCAGTCCGTCATCCGGGCCAAGGCCGAACCGGTCCTCGAGGACGCCGCGCGGCAGCGCGAGGGTCTCCTTCACACCGAGCGTGTGGTGCTCGGCGTCGGCCGCCGGCAGCAGGCCGGCGCTCTTGGCCAGGAACGAGTTCACGCCATCGCAGGCGATCACCACCGGCGCACGCAGATCGCCGTCGGGCCGGTCGGTGCGGACACCGACGATCCGCCCGGTGTCCTCGCGGAGCAGTTCGGTCGCCACTGTGGAGGTGATCAGCTCGGCACCCGCCCCCACCGCCTTGCCCGCGAGCCAGGAATCGAAGTCCGCGCGGTAGGTGGTCATGCCGTTGTGCGGCGGCCCGCTCCAGTCCTGGCTGCGGAAGTCCACCGATATCGACTGCGTCGGGGTGAGCATCATCGTGCTGCGGCGGGTGATCCACCGCTGCACCGGCACCTCGCTCCACCACTGCTCGGCGACCTCGTCGAGGATGCGGCCGTAGACCACACCGCCGTAGACGTTCTTCGATCCTGGGAACGGACCGCGTTCCAGCAGCGCAACCCGGCGACCCGCGCGGGCCAGTTCCAGCGCCGCGGCGGAGCCAGCCGGTCCCGCACCCACTACCACCGCGTCGAACTGCGTCTCGTCAACCGGCACGGTGCCTCCCTCCCGCGAACGACTGCTCCGCCACCCCGAGCCTGCGGGCCAGTTCCCGCAGCACCTCGGGCGCGTCGGCGACGATGCCCAGATCGGCCATGGCGGTCATCGGGCACGACGGATCGGTGTTGATGCTCACGACGCAGTCGGGGTCGCCGAGCCCGCCGGTGTGCTGCGTGGCCCCGGAAATTCCGAACGCGACGTACAGCCGCGGGTCGACGACGACCCCGGTGGTGCCGATCTGGCGGGAGTAGTCCAGCCAGCCCGCGTCGGTGACGACCCTGGTCGCCCCGACCGAGGCGCCCAGGACTCGGGCCACCTCGCCCAGCAGCCGCATCGCCTCGGTTCCGGACTCCCCCGGTGGCACCAATCCCGCACCTCCGGCGAAGATCCGCGGCGCCTCACCGAGATCCATCGTGGACGGATCGGGCGGGAGAGTTTCGACCAGCCGCGCGTCGTGCCGGACCCGCTCCGGCACGACACGCGGCTCGATGCGCGGACGCTGCCGTCGCGCTTCGGCGCTCCGCGCATTCGGCGCGAGCGTGACGACCACGGGCCGGTCCACCGCGACGCGCAGTGCGACGCGATCGTCCAAGCGCGCCAGTTCCACTTCGTCGTCGCCGCATCGGGTCGCCCAAGCCAGCAGCGGCCGGTCCAGCTCCACCGCCAGCCGCGGGGCAAGGTCGCGGCCGTCAGGTGATGCCGGCAGCACCACGATCCGGTGGTCGTCCAGCTCCGGCGCGATGCTCGCGGCGAGGCCGCCCATCTCGGCCGGGCTGCTCTCGGCGATCACGACGCGGTCCGCGCTGAGCCCTTCGGCTGCTGCGCGTGCGCCGCTGCCGACCACCAGGGCCGTACCTCCGGCTTCTGCCACTGCTTCGTCTGCCCCGAGCGGCAGCGTGCCGTCGCGCACGACGATTACGGCGATCTTGTGCTGGCTCACAGCGCCACCCCCACTCGATGGCCCTCCACCACGGCGGCGTGCGCTCGGCGGGGGGCGATGCAGTCGCCGACGCGGTGCACGTCGAACGGGCTGCCGCGGAGTTCGTGCCACAGCTGGTCGTTCGGCGCCTGATGCGTCGCGCAGACGACCCAGTCGCACCGGCGCTCGCGCATCTGGCCGGTCGGGTGGTGCAGCAGTTGCAGGACAACGCCCCCGTCGTCCTGCCGACCGCAGCCCATCACCACCAGGTCGGTGGACTGGGTGATCCCATGCCGGTGGGCGCGGACGTTGAACGACTCCATGTCAAGGGTGATGCCCAGGTCTTGCCCGACGACCATGCCCGCGGTGACCAGCTCGACCGCACAGCCGCGCTCGGCCAGCAGCTCCGCGGTGGAGGTCGACTGGTGGAAGCCGAGGTCGTCGACGACGACCACGTCGCCATCGGGTTCGGCCCGTCCTTCCAGCACGTCGCGGACGTCCACCACCCGTTCGCAACCACCAGCCCAGTGCGGAGCCTGCGGACGGGCACCGGTGGCCAGCACGACCACGTCGGGGCTCTCAGCCCGGATCAGCGTCGCGTCGGCGCGCACCCCGGTGCGGATCTCGACCCCGTGCCGCTCGCACTCGGCAGCGAGGTTCCGCACCACATCGAGGAATTCCGCCCGGCTCGGCACGCTCGCCGCGACCGATACCTGGCCTCCGGTGCGCGGTTGTTCCTCCAGCACCGTGACCCGGTGTCCGCGCCGCGCGGCGACGGCCGCGGCCTGCAGACCGGCGGGACCGCCCCCGACCACCAGCACCCGTCTGCCGCGGACGGCCGGAGTCGGCAACGCGGTCGATTCCTTGCCAGCACGGGGGTTCTCGATGCAGCCGAGCCACCGGTTCAACCCCATCCGCCCCACGCACTCCTGGTTGCACGACAGGCAGGTGCGGATGTCAGTGGCCGCTCCGGCCCGCGCCTTGGCCGCGAAGTCGGGGTCAGCGATCTGCCCGCGCACCACGCCGACGAGGTCGCAGTGACCTTCCTCCAGCGCCCGCTCGGCCTGCTGCGGGTCCTTGAACCGCCCGACGCCCACCACCGGCAGGTTCACCCTGCGGCGCAGCGCGTTCGGGATGAACAGCGAGTATCCCGGCGGGACGTGCATCGATGCCTCGATCATGTACAGCGTCGAGGTGGCGACGCCGATCGAGGTGTTGATGTAGTCGACCTTCCCGGTCGCCTCGACTGCGGTGGCGATCTCCACCGCTTCGTCGATGGTCGTGCCGCCCTCGATCAGCTCGTCCCCGCAGATGCGCACCCCCAGCGCCCGGTCGGGGCCGATCGACTCGCGTACCGCGTGGATGATCTCGCGCAGCAGCCTCATTCGGTTGGGCAGGCTGCCGCCGTAGGCGTCGGTGCGCTTGTTCGTCGCCGGGGACAGGAATCCGCGCACGAGCGACGAGTGCGAGCACTGGAGCTCGACGCCGTCGAAGCCGCCTTCAGCGCAATGCGCGGCGACCGTGCCGTACCCGGCGACGACCTCGTTGATCTCGTGCTTCTCCAGCGCCTTGGGCACCTCGCGGAACATCGGGTCGGGTACCGCCGACGGCGCCCACACCGGCAGGCGTGAGTACATCGACGAGGCTTGACCGCCGTTGTGGTTGATTTGCGCGAAGATCGGCGTCCCGTGCGCGTGCACGGCCTCGGTGATGCGTCGGTAGCCGGGGATGACCGACCGGTGGAAACCGTGGATGAGCTTCTCGTACGGCCAGTCCGTCGGGTGGGTCGAGTGCTCCTCGGTGATCACCAGCCCGGCGCCGCCCGCCGCCCGCGCCGCGTAGTAGGCAGCGTGCTGCTCGGTCGGATGCCCATCTTCGGCGTAGTTGGTCAGGTGCGCTGAGAACACGATGCGGTTGCGCGCGACCACAGGACCGATCCGCAGCGGCGAGAACAGATAGCGGTAGCGTCCTTGACCACTCATGGGCCGCTCCTCGCGGGCGCCGGCGGTCCGGCTTCGGTGATGACGGGCATGCTGCCGACGCGCACGGCTGTCCGACGGCCTTCCAGCACCGCTTCGAGGACAGTGCGCGGCGCAACGCAGTCGCCGGCCCGGGGCGTGCCCTGCCGGTACAGCGACTCCTCTGGCAATCTATGTCCACAATGGATCACCACGGCGCACTCGACGGTGCGTCGCTCGGCGGTCCAGCAGTCCTCCAGCACGGCGCGACCATCGCCGACCTCCCGCAGCAGGCTGCGCAGTTCCCGGTGGACGCCGACGCGCTGGAGACGCGCGTTCGCGTCGGCCAGGTCCCCGGTGATCGCCAGCTTCGTGCCCGCAACCTGGTCCTGGGTGACCAGGGAGGTCCTCCGGCCGCGTTCGGCGAGCAGCTCGGCCAGCCCCACCCCTACCGCGTCGCCGATCGGGTCCAAGACCAGCACTGGTCCGGTCGGGAGGTCGTCGATGCGGAGCAGCGCATCGGCTGCGTCGAGCACGGTGGTGCCCGGCCGGATGTCGTAGTTCCTCGGCCCTGGCACCGATCCGGTGGTCAGCACCACCTCGATGCCCTCTGCCTGCGCACTCCAGAGGTGCGCCTGGTCCACCTCAGCGCCAAGGCGGACCGCGATGCCGAGCCGGTCGAGTTCCCCTTCCCACCACCGGATCGCGTCGGTGAACCGGTGCCTGCCGGGAAGCATCGCCGCCAGCCTTGCGGCGCCACCCAGGCGCTGCTGGCGCTCGGCCAACTCCACGGCGTGGCCGCGCTCGGCCAGAATCCGCGCCGCCTCCATCCCGGCGGGCCCACCGCCGACGACGAGCACGCGCTTGGGCGCCGGATCGGTGCCCGGCGGTGGAAGGTCGACGGGTTCGTACCCGCTCCCCGGTTCGACTACCGAGGAGATCACCGGATTCCGGTTGTCCCGCACCATGCACGCCTGGTTGCACAGCACGCACGGGCGCACCCGCTCGGGCATCCCCGCACGAACCTTGCGCACCAGATCGGGATCGGCGATCTGCGCGCGCGTCATCTCGACCAGGTCGGCCACACCGTCGTCGAGGGCCCACTGGGCGCGATCCGGATCCACAATGGAGCCTTGCAGCACCGTTGGCGTGCCGTGCGGCCGGACTTGGCGGCAGAGTTCGACGTTGAACCCCGGTTCGGTGTGCCCGTCGGGCCGGGTCGCCGACGCCGAGAACACAGATCCGCGCACCACGACGAGGTAGTCCACCAGCGGCGCCAACCGCGTCGCCTGCTCGGCGGCGGTCTCGGGTGTCACCCCCGCCCAGGGCGCCAGCTCGTCGCAGCTCAACCGGAGACCGAGCAGCGCGTCGCCGATCCGTTCCCGAACGGCGCGCAGCACCTCTTCGGTCAGCAGCAGCCCGTCCTCGCCGTAGCCGTCGGTCCGGTGGTTGGTCAGGCCCGAGTGGAACTGCCGCAGCAGCGAATGCTGCCCGGCATTGACCTCCACCCCGTCCAGGCCGCTGCGCACCCCGAGCGCCGCGGCATCGCCGAAACCGGCCACGAGGGCTTCGATCTCGCGCTCTTCAACCTCCATCGGCATCTCACGGCTGGCCGGGTCGGGGAACCGGGAAGGGGCCCACAGCGGCGCCTGGGAGAACGCCGACGACCCCTGTAGACCCGCGTGCCCGAGCCCGGCGAGGACCAGCGAGCCGTGCGGGTGGCAGGATTGCGCCACCCGCGCCCACCCCTCGGCGCACTCGGCGGCCAGCGGCGCGCGCTCGTAGGGCCAATCGGACGGGTGCACGCTGGCGATCTCGGTGACGATCACACCCGCGCCGCCGCGCGCACGCCGCTCGTAGTAAGCCGCGTGCCGGTCCGAGATCGCCCGCTTGCGACCGAGGTTGGTCTCGTGCGGCCCGAACAGGACCCGGCTCGGTGCCCGATGGCGGCCCAGTTCGACGGGCGTGACCAGCGACCGGCTCATGTCAGCCCCGCCAGCGGGCTCGCGTCGCAGGCGCGGTCGGGTCGGCGGGCCGACGGCAGCCCGAGCATGACCTGCTGCTGACGCGCGCTGGGCCGGGAGTGGTCCTGCGCCGGCCGCGGCGAGGCGCCCGGTTCGACCGCCGCCAGCGCGGCCGCGCCGTGACCCTTGACGCACTCCGGATCCGGGCCGTCCAGCGGCAACCCGGTGAAGAACTTCGCCGCCATGCACCCGCCCTGGCAGGCGTCGTACGCGGCACATGACGTGCACGCGCCTCCCGTCTGCGGACGGCGCAAATCCTGGAACAACGCGGAATCGCGCCACACCGCACCGAACCCGGCCTCGCGGATGTTGCCGGCGAGGAAAGCGTCGTGGATGGCGAAAGGGCAGGCGTAGACGTCGCCGACCGGGTCGATCAAGCAGACCACCCGGCCCGCCCCGCACAGGTTCAGACCCGGCAGGGGATCCGAACCCAGCGCGTTGAGGTGGAAGAACGAGTCCCCGGTCAGCACCCGCTCGCCGTGGTCGAGCAGCCACCGGTAGATCTGCATCTGCTGCTCGGCGGTCGGGTGCAGTTCGTCCCACACATCGGCCCCGCGCCCGGACGGCCGCAGCCTGGTGATCCGCAGCTGCGCGTCGAAGAAGTCGGCGATCCGCTCGAACTCGTCGAGCTGGTCGACGTTCTGCCGCGTCATCACCACGGAGATCTTGAAGCCGCGCATTCCGGCTGCGGCGAGGTTCTGCATCGCCCGCATCGCGGTGTCGTAGGACCCTGGCCCGCGCACCGCGTCGTTGACCTCGGCGGTGGCGCCGTCCAGCGAGATCTGCACGTCGACGTAGTCGGTCGCGGCGAGCTGCCTCGCGCGCTCGGGGGTGATCCGGAAACCGTTGGTGGAGAACTTGATCCCGACGTGGTGGGCAACGGCGTAGTCGACCAGTTCCCAGAAGTCCGGGCGCACGGTCGGTTCGCCGCCGCCGACGTTGACGTAGAAGACCTGCATCCGCTCCAGCTCGTCGATGACGCGCTTGATCTCGTCGGTGCTCAGCTCGTCGGGGTCGCGGCGCCCCGATGACGACAAGCAGTGCGCGCAGGACAGGTTGCAGGCGTAGGTCCACTCCCAGGTCAGGCAGATCGGCGAGTCGAGTCCGTGCTTGAACTGTTCGACCAGTGGTGGGACTGCGGCAGTGGGCATGGGAAACTCCCGGGTCAGGCGCGGACGATCATGTCCGCGCGGGCCAGCGACGCGAGCGCGCTGAGGTATCCGCGCTCCTCGTGCCGGGCGACGCCGTGGGCGGACAGCGCCGCCCGCGCGGACCGGTGCTTGTGCAGGCCTTGGACCACGGTCACCAGCAGCGGCGTCTTGAGGAACGACAACCGGCGGTTGCCGAAGTGGTAGGCCAGTGCGCCGAAGGGCTCCGGGCGTAGCGCCACGTTCGGGCTCAGCGCGTAGGGGCCATCCGGTTCGAAGGCGGGGTGGTCCCGCGCCTCCGGGGGCAGTGATCGGCCCCCGGAGACGCGGCGCTCAGTAGACACCGCACATCCCGTCGATCGACACCTCTTCGACGAGGAGTTCCTCGACCTCATCGGAGCCGAGGTCGTGCTCGGGCAGCTCGGCGGTCTGGTCGGACATGGCGACTTCCCCTCTCTGCCAGGCGGTCTCGCCGTGGTCGAACCGAAGCTAGCCCCCGGTTCCCAGCGGGTTCGCCGTGCTGACGGTCCGTCCCGGCCCATCCGGTCGGACAGGTGCGGACTGGACTCCGGGGCGGTGGTGCTGTGCTCGGTGCACCAGGCGGGCGCCGGGCGGAGAGAGAAGCTGGCGGAGCCTCGGCGGCCCGGGTACACCAGATTGGCTGGACCACCCCGGAACCGCGGCGCTAGCGGCCAGCGGGCGTCGTGCGCGATGTGAGGACTTCACCGAGCAATGCGACGCGGTGGTAGCACCGGCGATCCGACGGAGGTGGTACGCGCGGCCACCGACTTCGTCGAACGCCTGTCCTGACCCGCACCTGTCCGATCGGACAGGTGCCGCACTGCTTGGACGGCCGGTCTTGGGTGTCCACATCGGGGGTTTGCAGTCCTGCGCCTAGCCGCCGGCCGGCGCGACGACCTAGCGTCCCCACCAATCCGCGCCGTGACCCACGTCACGAGCGGAAGTCAGCTGGAGAGGAGACGCCGCATGAAGGTCGAGGAGCTGCTCAAGCCGTTCCCGCTCAAGGAGTTCCACCCGTTCCCGCGGGCCCTGATGGGCCCCGGGGCGCACGAGATGATCGGCCCGGAGGCGATCAAGCTCGGCTTCACCAAGCCGCTGGTGATGACCTCCGGCCTGCGCGGCACCGACATCGTGCACAACATCGTCGAGTCGCTGAAGTACCACGGCCTGGAGCCGGTGCTCTACGACCAGGTCGAGTCCAACCCCAAGGACTACAACGTCATGGACTCGGTGACGCTGTACCAGGAGAACCGCTGCGACAGCTTCATCTCCATCGGCGGCGGTTCCTCGCACGACGCCTGCAAGGGAGCCCGGGTGTCAGTGGCCCACGACGGCCGCAACGTCAACGACTTCGAGGGCTTCAACAAGTCGGAGAACCCGAACAACCCGCCGCACATCGCGGTGTCCACGACCGCGGGCACCGGCTCGGAGACATCCTGGGCCTACGTCATCACCGACACCACCACCGACCCGGAGAACCCGCACAAGTACGTCGCCTTCGACGACGCCTCGGTCACGAGCCTCGCCATCGACGATCCAGTGCTGTACTACGACTGCCCCGTCGACTACACGGCGCAGTGCGGTTTCGACGTCCTCGCGCACGCCTCGGAGCCCTACGTCTCGCGGCTGAACTTCCAGCCATCGCTGGGCAACGCGCTGCACGCGATCAAGCTCACCGCGCAGCACCTGCGCGAGGCGACGTGGAACGGCCAGGACCTGGCCGGGCGCGAGGGCATGATGTACGCGCAGTACATCGCCGCGCAGGCGTTCAACTCCGGTGGTCTCGGGATCATCCACTCGATCTCGCACGCCGTGAGCGCGTTCTACGACACCCACCACGGGCTCAACAACGCGATCGCACTGCCGCGCGTGTGGGCCTTCAACATGCCGGTCGCCTACAAACGCTTCGCCGACATCGCCAGGGCCATGGGCATCGACACCCATGGGATGACCGATGTGCAGGCCGCGGACGCGGCGCTGGCTGCGGCGATCCGGCTGCTGCGCGACGTCGGCATCGCGGAGCGCTTCGTCGACGTCAAGAAGGACACCTACTCCAAGAACCGGCTCGGCGAGGGGCCGACGAAGTACTACGAGCGACGCAAGGAGATCAAGGGCGACGCCGAAGACGTCGACGCCATCACCCGGCACGTGCTCGGTGACGCCTGCACTCCGGGCAACGCCAAGGAATGCACGTTCGACACGGTCCGCCCGGTCGTCGAGCACTGCATGACCGGCGACCTGGACGACCTGCTCAGCTGACCCGGCGTGGGGTGGCGGGCGAGCCCGCCGCCCCACCCAGAATCGGAGGAACCGTGCACGACACCACCGAAGCCCCGTTCGAGTCGGTGCAGGAGGTCCTGGACCGGTTCGCCGAGGGCGGCTACCTCGCCGACCAGCGCCTGGCGACCACCGTTTTCCTCAGCACCCGGCTGGAGAAACCACTGCTGCTCGAAGGACCCGCCGGCGTCGGCAAGACCGAACTGGCCAAGGCGCTGGCGACCGCGACCGGCAGGCGGCTGCTCCGGCTCCAGTGCTACGAGGGGCAGGACGAGACCAAGGCCCTCTACGAATGGGACTACGGAAAGCAGCTGCTCTACACCCAGATGCTGCGGGACAAGATCGGTGAGCTCGTCGCCGAGGCTCCGGACCTGCACACCGCGGTCGACGCGATCGGCGACCAGGACAGCGCCTTCTTCTCCGAGCGGTTCCTGGCCAGCCGGCCGCTGCTGGACGCGGTGCGCGGCGAGCAGCCCGCCGTGCTGCTCATCGACGAGGTCGACCGGGCCGACGAGGCGCTCGAAGCCGTTCTGCTGGAATGCCTCGGCGAGTACCAGGTCTCGGTTCCCGAGATCGGCACCTACCGCGCCGCGACGCCCCCGTACGTCGTGCTGACGTCCAACAACACCCGCGATCTGTCGGCGGCACTCAAACGCAGGTGCCTGCACCTCTTCCTGGACTACCCGGACGTCCAGCGGGAGCTGGAGATCATCCGCTCCAAGAACACCGGGCTGCCCGACGCCCTGGCCGCCCAACTCGCCGAGATCGTGCGCGACATCCGCGGACTTCCGTTGCGGAAGGCCCCCAGCATCTCGGAGACGATCGACTGGGCGCGCACGCTGGCCGTGCTCGGCGTCGACGAACTGGGGCCCGCCCTGCTGGCGGACACGGCGAACGTCGTCCTCAAGTACGAGCGGGATCTCGACCGAGCGCGGGAACTGATTCCCCAGCTGCGGGACCCCAATCGCGATGTGCCCGAGCGCCTGCACGGCCACGGGCATGGCCACGGGCACGGGCACGGGCATGGGCACGGGCACGACGGCGCGGAGGTGGACCAGTACGACGAAGGCAAGCGGGTCCGGGCCGCCATGGACCAGCCGGGCAGGCACGACGACGGCTACTACGGCGCGAGGACCAGCGGCCCGTTGCAGCGCTCCGGTGCGAACCGTTCGTCCGACGCGCGCAAGCTTCCCTTCTGAGCAGCCTATGGGGCGAAGTCAAGTGGCGGTGTTTCCGGTTTTGGGTGTGCGGCAGCGTCCCCGCGTGGGTAATCGAGATTCCGGAGAGAAGCCTTCGAGTCGTTACGAGAAACCCGTAATCGAGGAGGAAGTGGTGTGCGGTATTACTGAGCTTTTTTCATCCTGGCTGATCCGTCGCCGCGATGCCCGACGCCGCACGTCGACGGGGTGTCGCATGCGCCGCCAGGCGCATAGCCCACCTACGCAGCTTGCACCGCCGCGGGTTCTCAGCGTTCGCCTGGCGAGGACGGCCCAACCGCCGTGTATTGGACATACATCAGGTTGGGCACCCGGAGTCCAGGCGGGCGCTGTAACTCCCGCAGGGGGGCCGCCACCTGCACCGCCACGCAAAAAGAGGTTGGAAAAGGCTCACTGGGACAACGTTGTGAATTCTCCGACCTCGTCATACGCCTCATATCCCGACGGAGTTTCCGACCATGCATTCGCCACGTGAGTTCGACTATCACGTCAGGCTTGCCGGAGACTTGATGAATCTTGCGCTTGAACAGCGCCGCTGGGATGACACCGCGCAGGCTCAATGCGCAGCGCACGGCCCCACCTTGCCCGATTCACCGGCAGCCCGCGCAGGCCCACCTGTTCCGACGACGCCGGACAGGGCGGGCGGTGTGGAGTGGCATGCGGTTTTCGATCAGGCGCCCGTTCCCACCGCGGTGCTTGATGTGCAGGGCCGCCCCCAGTACGTCAACCCGGCGCTCTGCAATCTACTGGGCCACGGAGCCGCAGACCTACTGCAGCCGCGCCCGCACGACACCTTGTGTCCAGGCCACGCGGTCCTGCAGAACGCCGTTGTCCGGGACACCCTCGCGCGCGGACACGCTGTGGCGGAAACGTGGTACCACAAGCCCGACGGCCAGACGATCTGGGTGCGGCTCTCAGGTTCGGTCATCAACGATACCGTCAGCCGCCCGTGCTCCGTCCTATTGCAGGCAGAGGACGTCACCACCCGCCGTAGCTGCGAAACCCTGTGGGACCAGTGCTTCGCCACGGCGCCGATCGGGATGGCCCTGCTGGATCTGCAGGGGTATTGGACATCGGTGAACGACACATTATGCGACCTGCTGGGTTACCGTCGCGATGAAATTCTCGCAATGCACTTTTCCGACCTGACCTACCCTGGCGATGAAGAGCAGGGCGACACCGCCCTCGCCGATCTGCGTGCGGGCCGCACAAAGACCGTCAGCACGGAAAAACGCTACCGGCACAAGGACGG